>JAZQRT010000056.1:0-14379 GCA_045629725.1 Eubacteriales bacterium
TATTGGGGATATTCAAGCATTCCGCAGGATATGCTCTCGATCTCATGGCACTCGGCAGATGCAAGAACGCCCTCAAGGGTTCTGCCAACGCAGTCGATAAGCACGCACGCGGGAAGCTCGCCACCGGTGAGAACATAATCTCCGATGGATATCTCCTCATCCACCACAAGATCAATGGCGCGGCGGTCGATACCCTCATAGTGTCCGCAAAGGATTATGAGCCTGTCATACCCTGCAAGCTCAAGTGCCTTTTTCTGTGTTAAAGGCTTGCCTGTGGGTGACATATATACGGTCCTTGTCCTACCCTCGGACATTTTCATCACAGCCTCATGACATTCGCAAACGGGGGGCGCTGCCATGAGCATGCCCATTCCGCCGCCATAGGGAGTATCGTCCACCCTTCTGTGAACGTCGTGGCTGTAATCTCTGATGTTGTGGGCGTGAACCTCGATTATTCCCTTTTCTCCCGCTCTGCCGATAATACTCTGACGGCATACATAGTCGATCATATCGGGAAAAAGCGTTAAAACGTCAAATCTCATTGAACATGCCCTCGATAGGTCTTATAAATACGCCTTTTTCAAGATCAACGTCAATAACAAATTCGGGAACTGCGGGCATATAAGCGTCACCATTCTCGGTCTTGATCTTATAAATATCACTCGCCGCGCCGAAAATAACCTCTTCTATCTTGCCGTATACCTTACCCGTATCAACGTTTATAACGGGAAGCCCCTCAAGATCGGCAATAAAATAATCGCCCTCCTCCATGGGGATATCCTCGCGCTCGGCATAAAGAAGCTTGTTTTTAAGAAGATTTGCGTCCTCAAAGGTTTCAATTCCTTCAAGGTGGAGAAGCACAAATTCCTTGAATCTTACGGACTTTGTTACCTTATACTCAACAAATCCTGTTTTTTTCTCTATAAAAAATCTTTTAAGTGTGCAAAACACCTCAACACTGTCGCACCAAGAATCAACCTTTAAATCACCCTTAACGCCGTGTGTATTCAGTATTTTACCCGTATCAATATATTTTTTCATATTCTACCTGCTAAAAAGTTTAGTTACAGTTATTATACCACATATTATTCCTTTTTTCAAGTACAATTTTCAAATTCTGCTCAGTCAAAGGGTGACTTACCAAAATACAAAAGCTTTGATGTGTTTATCGCTGTTTTTCCCATAACTAACCGAATTTCCTCTTACGCGGTAAGGGATTGGCGCCCTCGACAACCCGAGAACAAACACCACGCACAAATTTCCCCATACCTCACCTAAAGCTTGGGCGAAAAGCCTTACCTTAGGGGAAGTTTCTGCCAAGAAAAATGACTCCGTCAAAAAACGAAGTCATCTTTATTGAGTAAACTATTTTTAAAATCCCAATACTCTCCATTTATACTCAGATTACGTTTATAACCGCAGTTTCTGCACGGGCTCCATCTTCATGCTTATACTGATAGGCGATCTGCAAATAAAGCTCTCCTTCTGTATTTGTTGTAAGACGGACAGACTCCACGAAGAAGGAATTGAGATTTAAACCTTTGAGTTTTTCCAATAAGGTGTCATAAGCTTTGTCAATTTGTTCCTTGGTCACAGTTTCTCTTATAGAATCAAACTTACAAAGACTGAACCCGTTATATCCCTCAACCTTACCGGATTTTCCAATATATACACAAAGAGTTTCGTCTGTATCATATCCATGAAGAGTTCTCGGATAATAGACCACGGCTTCAAAAAAACCAAATCCTCCGCCGACTCCGCTTGCTTTAAATTTTTGGGAAATGTCTTCGGGAAGAATAGTTTTAAGAAAATCATCAGCAATATTTATGGCATTTTCAACCGATTCATTTTCATTATCAGGGTAATCTGCGGAATAATATACTATAAGATCGGTTCCGTGCAATACTTCTATTTTTTCATCATTGTTATAATACACGTCAAAAATACTGTAATGACTTCCAAATTCTGTTTTCATATCATCTTTATATTTACAGTCACTGTACTTATAGTCTAAAACCGCACCTGTAACGGGACTTATAAATGTTGTTGGTGTATTATCTATTTTTTCAAATGTTTTAAATGTAAACAGTCCGTGTTTTTGGGCATAATCAAAGCCGTGTTCTTTCACCGGCGAATTCGACTCGGAGCCGTAAGATATAAAAACATAACCGTCTTTTGTGTTTGTTTCGGGCGGAATGGGCTCTGTTGTTTTAACTCCTGTGGGAGACGGTAGTGCGGTACTCACCTGCATCGTTTCGGCCGGCACCGTCATGGGCGGTTCTGTATTATTTAAGGGTAAAAGCGGAATAAGTACACAAAGGGCAAGAAAGAGCGAAAGCGACGCGGTGAGGGCAACTTTCATTTTGCGCTTTGATCTTTGTGATTTTATAATACCCGCTTCTACATTTTCATATCTTTCAAGTATATCGTCGCGGACTTCTCCGACACCTATTGTAATTCTGATATCTTCCATTACAGTACTCCTTCCTTGTCAAGTTTTTCTTTAAGCTCATTTCTCATTTTTGCAAGCTCCTTGTTAACTGTTGATCTGCTGCAAAGAAGCTTGGCGGCAATTTCATCCACGGTCATGGCAAAAAAGTATCGGCTGAGAAAGATATATGCGCTCCTATCGGAAAGGCGGTCTATATATTCCGAAATTATCTGCCCCGTCCTTTTAGCGTCGATAATCGTATAAATATCGGGAAAATTACCGATAACCCTCTCAAGCTCCGAAAGAGGAACTTTAGCATCCTCGGGAATACGCTTTTCTCTTTTTCTCATGGTACAAATATTAATTGCAAGGTTACGGGTGATCTTTGCAATAAAGCTGCGAAACAACCTCGGTCTTTCCGGTGGTATACTGTTCCAAACCTTCATATACGTATCGCTGACACACTCTTCGGAATCTTCTTTTGATCTCAAGATATTGTAAGCAATAGTATTAAGATAACTTCCGTATTTTCTCTCTGTCTCCCGTATTGCATTTTCACTTCGTATAAAATACAACTCAATTATCTCGCAGTCAGTTAAAATCCTTATATTTCCTGCCATACCTCAACCTCCTCTACTGTCATAAAGTCCCCTTCACTTATAAAGACAATTTTTTTCAAAAAGTGTGTAATACTATAAAACATCCTAACATAAGAAACAAGTTAAGTCAATAATTAAAAAATCTCGGTAATTTTATAAAACTATTGACAAACAGGGAAAAAAATGTTATCATAACAGATGGAAAAAAATATTTTTTTACAAGGAGATTTAAAACTATGCCACTTGTTACTACAAAAGATATGTTTAAAAAGGCATATGACGGCGGTTACGCTATCGGTGCTTTCAACGTAAACAACATGGAGATCGTACAGGGTATCACAGAAGCTTGTATGGAAGAAAACGCTCCCGTTATTCTTCAGGTTTCCAAGGGCGCTCGCGCTTACGCTAACCACACATACCTCGTAAAGCTCGTTGAGGCTGCTGTTATCGAAACAGGGCTTCCCATCGCGCTTCACCTTGACCACGGCGACAGCTTTGAAACATGTAAGAGCTGTATCGACGGCGGATTTACTTCCGTTATGATCGACGCTTCCAGCAAGCCCTTCGAGGAAAACATCGAGATCACACGCAAGGTTGTTGAATACGCTCACGCTCACGGCGTTGTTGTTGAAGCAGAGCTTGGAAGCCTTGCAGGTATTGAGGACGAAGTTAACGTAGATGCTTCTCATGCAGCTTACACACGTCCTGAAGAGGTTGAAGAGTTCGTTGCACGTACAGGATGCGACAGCCTTGCTATCGCTATCGGTACAAGCCACGGTGCTTATAAGTTCACTCCCGACCAGAGCACACTTGTTGACGGAGTTCTTGTTCCTCCTCCGCTTCGTTTTGACGTTCTTGAAGAGATCACAAAGAAGCTTCCCGGATTCCCCATCGTTCTCCACGGTTCTTCTTCTGTTCCCCAGGAATACGTAAAGATGGTTAACGAAAACGGCGGTAAGATGCCCGACGCAGTTGGTATTCCCGAATCACAGCTCCGTAAGGCAGCTACAATGTCAGTTTGTAAGATCAACATCGACTCCGACCTCCGTCTTGCTATGACAGGTACAGTTCGTAAGTTCTTCAACGACAATCCTTCTAAGTTTGACCCCAGAGAGTACCTCAAGCCCGCTCGTGCTAACATTAAGGAGCTCGTTCGTCACAAGCTCGTTAACGTTCTCGGATGCAACGGCAAGGCGTAAGCTTATAGCTTAATTAAATTACAAAATTATCCCGCATACCTTTCGGTAGGCGGGATTTTTCTTTGTTTATTGTTTATATAAAAAATCTGTTAAGTATAAACGTTCACTTTGAAAGCTCTTTCGTTCTTTCATATGCGGCGCTGACAGCGGAAATGACCGTGCTTCTGAATGCACCGTCCTCAAGGGCTTTGACGCCATCTATGGTTGAGCCTGCGGGACTGCACACCATATCCTTGAGCTCTCCCGGACGCTTCCCCGTTTTTTCAACCGATCTTGCGGCACCGATGAGGGTATTCACGGCATACTCCATAGCCTTATCCCTTGGAAGTCCGCATTTTACACCTCCATCGGCAAGAGCTTCAATAAACATATATACAAAAGCGGGTCCGCATCCTGCAAGGGCGCTTTCTGCGTCTATCAAGCCCTCGGGAAGCTCGTCAAGAGCCCCCGTATGACTCATGACCTCGCAAAATACTTTCTTTTGCTCCCGTGTAACGTATTCACCTGCACACCACACCGTCATCCCCTCTGATACCGTGATGGGCATATTGGGCATAATTCTTATAACAGGTATTTGTCTTTGTCCGAGTTCTCTTTGTATCTGCCAAAGGGATACACCCGCCGCCATACTGACAAGGCATGAAAGAGAAAACTGATCCTCATATCGTCTGCCGATATCTTGAAGAACCTCACCTATCACCTGCGGCTTTACACCCAAGAACACAAGATCACATTCGCGGAGGATATCGTCAACATTTGAAATCTCGGCTTTTTTTCCTATTTTTTCTTTTATTCCCAGTGCTTTTTCTATGTTTTTATCATAAAGCAATATTTCTGCATCTGCCCCTGAAACGGATAATGCAATCGCCCCGCCCATGTTTCCGCAGCCTATAAATCCGATCTTCATTTTCAGCGTACCTGTCCTTTCCCTTCAATAACATATTTATAAGATACAAGCTCCCGAAGCCCCAAGGGTCCCCTTGCATGAAGCTTTTGAGTTGAAATTCCGATTTCACATCCAAAGCCGAACTCACCGCCATCGGTAAATCTTGTTGAGGCGTTTACGTATACCGCCGCACTGTCAACAAGGGCGGAAAACCTTTGTGCAGCCTCAGAATTTTCTGTCACGATCGACTCGCTGTGACCTGTTGAATGAAGCCTTATATGCCCTATGGCTTCATCAATACCTGAAACAACCTTCACCGATAATACATAGTCAAGATGCTCCACGTCAAATCCGCTCTCGTCTGTTTCCTCGCCCGAAAGTATCTCTATAATTTCGCGTGGGCACTTGAATCTTACAGGCTCTTTGCCTTCCACGATTCTGTCAAAAGCAAGACGTTTTTTCACCGCCGGCAAAAACACGTCGGCAATATCGCGGTCAACGAGCAACGTTTCTGCTGCATTACAAACCGAGGGGCGTGAGGTCTTGGCATTGTCTATGATATCAAGCGCCATATTAAGATCGGCATCCTTATGAACGTAAACGTGGCACACGCCCGTTCCCGTTTGAATACAGGGCACCGTAGCATTTTGCACACAGGAATCTATAAGACCTTTACCTCCGCGCGGTATCAGAAGATCAACGTATCCGTTTGCCTTCATAAGCTCCAAGGCGCTTTGGCGAGTGGTGTCCTCAATTAAATTGACCGCGTTCTTTGGAAGCCCCGTGGCTCCTATCGCCTCTCTTATGACCTTTACTATTTCAAAGGAGGTATTATATGCCTCCTTACCCGTTCTTAAAATACATGCACTTCCGCTTTTGAGAGAAAGAGCCGCAGCATCCGAGGTGACGTTGGGACGGCTTTCGTATATTACCGCCATAACACCCATTGGCGCACTGACCTTTTTGATGTTAAGTCCGTTAGGGCGCATATATTCATCTAAAACCACGCCGAGAGGAGAAGGAAGCTGTACGACCTCTCTTATTCCATTTGCCATGGACTTTATTCTTTCCTCAGTCAAAAGAAGTCTGTCGAGCATAACTTGCGAAACAGAGTCCTTTGCTTTTTCCAAATCAATTCCATTAGCCTGTAAAATTTTTTCTATATTTTTATCGTCCTCAAGAGCCTTTGCGCAGGACATCAATGCTTTGTCAATACTTTCCGCAGTACACATTCTCAGCTCAAATGAAGCTTCTTTTACATCCCTTAATATGTCTATAGTTTTTCTCATAGTTCCATCCATTGTTATTTGAGCGCATAAAATCTCGTTCCGATCTTACTGCCCTCAAGAATTTCATAAAGCTTTTCGGGTGCTTTTCCGTTTGTTATTATCATATCGCATCCGCCCTTCGTTGCTATCTCTGCGGCGCGAAGCTTCGTTGTCATACCGCCTGTTCCGAGATTTGACGAGCTTCCTCCCGCCATGCTGTATATATCATCGGTTACCCCCATACCTCGGGAATAAGCTTTGCCGTCGGATCAAGCTTGGGATTGCGTTCATAAAGCCCCTCAATATCCGACATAAGGATCAAAAGCTCCGCACCGACACTTACCGCAACGATAGCCGCCAAGGTATCGTTGTCACCGATCTCAATTTCCTCGGTGGCAACAGTATCGTTCTCGTTTATTATAGGGAGAACGTTCATGGAAAGCAGGCATTTCATGGTGTTTTCAAAATTACGGTGGCGCTCCTCACTGCGAAGATCGGAGGCTGTGAGAAGTATTTGGGCAACGGTATGATTATATTCCGAAAAAAGCTTATCATAGGTATACATAAGCTCACATTGTCCAACTGCCGCAGACGCCTGTTTAAATGCGATTTCCTTTGGTCTTTCGGGTAGATTCAATTTGCCGACTCCCATGCCCACAGCACCCGAGGATACAAGAATTATCTCATTTCCCGCATTTTTAAGGTCACTGAGAGTTTTGCAAAGCTTTTCCATCAGCCTTATATTTACCCTTCCCGTTTCGTGTGCTATTGTTGATGTACCGACTTTTACTACGATCTTCATTACATTCTCCAAACCGATTTGAATAATTTGAGTTATATTTTATCACATTTCTTTTGCTTTTTCAATAGTTTATTCACAATTTATATAAAGTGATTTAATATTTAGCAAAAACGAATGACGGGTGATAGGAGTTTATTTTCCAACTCCCCTATAGTGTGTTTATTCTTTATTCTTAAAAAATATGCCCCTGTCCACTCAAAATGAACAGGAGCACAAATTAAATTTAATCCATTTTTTTAAGTTTTTGAAGGGTTGGGAAACTTTTTTCAAAAATCTTCCTGAGAAAGGTTAAAGATATTTGAGGAATTCCTCTCCCATATATTTTTCCACGTCAGCCTTTGAAAGCTTCAAGGCTTTTACGGCATCCTGAACGAACCAGCCGATTCGCTTTTCCGTTGTAAGAGAACGCATGTACTCAAGATTACTGCGCCATCTTGCCATTGAAGGCAGATAGAAATCATCAATATGCTTCCAACGGTCTATCTGATAGGGCATATCTCCCTCGACCTCTGCAATAATTTTATCAAGGTGAGCCCCGACGTTCTCAGGTGCAAGCGTTGTTTTAAGATGGAATGCAAGTCTTTCAAGGAAGTAGGACTTGAACTGCTCGTTTTCCATAAGTGCGCGGAAAAGTGCGTAGGGTCTTCTGTAATCGGAATTGTTGAGATATCTGTCAAGTCTTGTCTTTGCTGCAGCATCGCTTCTGAAGCTGATATCATTATCGAAAAGAATAAAGTTCCATCTTCCGCCGTCATATTCCTCGGACTTGAAGAACCGTATATTTCCCGCATCAAGGTCACCGCTGTATGCCCTCATGATTATCATATCCGCAAGACTTTCAAGGTTTATTTGATCTGCAAGCCACTTATAATTATCGTCATTTTTAAAGCTGATCTTGTTTGTGTAGATACGCTTCCATATCGTATCCCAGCCCTGCCATGAGTCACCGTATTTCAAGATATAATATCCGTCGATAATGGTAACACTTTCCTTTGAAACGTTGAAATGGTCTGCAATAAAATCATCGTCAATCTTTTCGCGGATAAAGTATACGCCGTAATATTCCCCGTTAAGGTAAAGATTACACGGGCGGTAATCCTGAACGAGTACGTTCGGCATATTTCCGCTCTCACTTGCAAGTGAGGTAAGGAACTCATCAGTAAACATGGAGTCCGTAAGGTAGGATGACTGAGAACCACTTCGGAGAACGATGTTGCTGAAGCTTGAAAGTCCATCCTCGCCGAAGATCGAATATTCAAGTCTTGAGGTTCCGTATTCCTTGCGGAACTCGATCTGAAAGCTCTTTTTTTCAAAATTTCTGCTGTAAGCTCCGAATATCTTTATTCCGCAGTTTATTGAAAATTCTTCATTTCCTTCAAGATAAAATGCAATATTGCCCTTTATCTCTTTACTGCTGTTGTAATTTGTATAAATTCCGTTTGTACCGAACATTTCATCATCGGACATTGAAAGCTTGATGACAGGCAAGGTATAATCGGGAATGTCTATAAGATAATTGAATGTCACAATATCCGAGGGTATCATTGCGCCGTTATGTGCAACCATTCTTATCGCCATGGTTGAATTCACGCTGATAACCTCGCCCTTGTAGATTTTTGAGTTTACAGTGGGCTCCGTGCCGTCAGTAGTGTAATACACCGTTCCCTCGTAATCAAAGGTAACGAGCTGAACTGAATCGTAAATTCCGCTCTTTATACTGGGCACGGGTGCTTTGGAAATTTCGGCAAAGCCCGTTCCGTTTGCCTTTCCAAGAGAAGGCGTGCTGAAATACACAAGACGCTCGCCGCTTCTTCCCCAACTGCGATTTACGGGAATTTCAGGCACTGCGATGGCATCGATTATATATCCATCGGCTTTTGAAACGTAGAGCTTATCTCCCGAGGAGGATATTCCAATGGGCGCACATCCCGCAGCACCGTCCGAGTCACAATGGACTATATAGTAACTGTAAGGTGCAAGCGTTACGTCCGGAAGCTGATATTTTTGAAGCTCACTGCCCTTGTCGGAAAGATAATACTCGGAAAGCTTTATCTCCTCACTTGAATTGTTATAAAGCTCAACCACGTCATGATACTTCTTATTAAGCGGCGAATACTTGGTGTTTGAAGAAATTACCTCGCTGACAACAAGTCCTTCCCTTTCAGCAATCGCCTTGATACTGTTGGTCTCCGTGTTTGGGTAACCGGGAGACGGGAAATCAACGATACCGCGGTCATAGGTCCAAGAGGTGTCCTTTTCCATTTCACCAAAGGTCACAGAGGAAATGAGCATTCCGTCCTTTCTCGTGATATACACGCTCTCTCCGCTTTTTGAAAGCTTAAAGGGAACGTCGGTCTCACAACATAAAACGTAATATTCACCGCTGTTTATACTTACCTTGGGAAGTCTTGCGCGATAGGGCTCGTCTTCCTTGGTGGATATATAATAATCCGAAAGATCAATTGTACTACCAGATGCGTTGTATATCTCGATCCAGTCGCAGTCAAGTCCCTTCACAGGATAAAGCGAATTTGATGCCATAAGCTCCGTTATAAAAAGGTTCTCACGAGCCTTAACCGCGCCGCTGCCGGGAGTGGGATATTTATTTTCTCCGCCGCCAAACACGAGGAATGAATAGTGCTTGGTACGATTGGTGTAGTTTACCTCGGCAGATATCATATCATCATGGTACATCACGATCTTTCCGGAATAATCAAGCTTTACAGCCACAGAGCTTTCAGACTCCGTTCCATTGAAAAATATAACTGCATATCCACCCGCTTTAACGGTCATTTGGGGAAGCTTTATCTTTTCGCCTCCGTCAACGCTGACTGTATAATCGGAAAGCTCCAAGGGAGATGCGCTTCTGTTGTGAAACTCTACCCAAGGAGTATAATTTCCATCGGCATCTTCAATGGTATAAAAATTTGCCACCATGATCTCAGTGATCTCAAGGGCGGGATCGAGCTCCACCGGAGTGCCCTGTGGTGTCGTTTCGGGTATGAGCGTATCCGTGGACGTTTCATTTCCTTCTGTACCATCAGGCGTTGAGGTAATATAGGGTGACGTTGCAGGTATGCTGCTGTTGTCACAAGAGGACAAACAAAGCATCATGGGAAGCAACGTTGCCGCAGCCATAATAAGCGACAGTGCCTTTGTTCTGAATTTCATATATCTTCTCCAAATAAACATAATTACGATCATATCTATTGTAAAACTATTTTTGTGTTTTGTCAACATATTTCTTCCCAATAATACAAAACAAACGCGGTATATACAGGAATAACTTGTTTTTTTCAAAAAACTCTTTACAAAAAGAATAATTAATGATAGAATAACAAGTGGAATATAAAACACTGAGGGTGGAAATATGCGACTCAATACCTTTAGAACAACGCTCCAGATAGACCTTGACGCTATCGGTGCCAACATCAAAAAGATCAAAGAAAAATGCGGCGTGAAATTTATGGCGATCGTTAAAGCCGATGCCTACGGTCACGGGGCTGTTGAAATTGCGCGCTTTACCGAAAATGAATGTGATTTTTTCGGAGTTGCTTGTATAGATGAAGCTCTCGAGTTGCGCTTTGCGGGAATCGAAAAGCCCATACTAATTCTCGGTGCAACACCAAAATCCCGCTTTGAGGACGCTATCAAAAACGGAGTCCGAATTTCAATTTTTGATTATGAGGGCGCTCTTGAATTTTCAAAAAAGGCAATGGAGCTTGGTGTAAACGCTCCATTCCACTTCGCCCTTGATACGGGGATGAACAGAATAGGATTTAAGCCCACGGAGGAATCTGCAAATATCTGCCGTGATATTTCACTTCTCCCTTCAATTTATCCCGAGGGACTTTTCTCCCACTTTGCAACAGCGGACTCAGAGGACCTTACGAAAACAAATATACAAAAGAATAAATATTTCAGCTTCGTTTCAATGCTTGAGGACCGTGGAGTTAATATACCCATAAAGCACCTTAATAACTCTGCAGGTATCCTTGATTTCAACGAGCATCTTGATCTTGTAAGAAGCGGAATTATTACCTACGGTCTTTATCCAAGTGACGAGGTCGTAAGAACCATTTCCGACCTTACCCCCGCGATGCGCTGGGAATCGTATATAAGCTTCCTAAAGGAAATAGACGAGGGCGAGGAGATAAGCTACGGAGGTACCTTTACCACAACACGCAAAACAAGAGTTGCCACAGTACCCGTTGGATATGCTGACGGATATCCCCGTTGCCTTTCAGGTAAGTTCTACGTTTTAATAAACGGCAAAAAAGCACCCATACTTGGAAGGATATGTATGGACCAGCTCATGGTGGACGTAACGGATATACCCGACGCCATCAAGGGCAATAAGGTAACGCTTTTCGGACGGGACAAGGATGCCCTCATCAGCGTAGAGGAGATCGCGGAAGCCGCCGATAGCTTCAACTATGAATTTATATGCGGAATATCAAGGCGGGTTGCAAGGATATACTATAAGGGCGGCAAGCCTCAAAAATCCGTCAATTATTTGTTGGATAAATAATTAAATGCCCGATTGTAAACACAACTCAATTAATATTAATACCTCTCTGCATTTTTTCAAAAAACTAAAAAAAATTTGAAAAAGGTATTGACTTTTGACGGTGAGTTGTGATATACTGATCGGGCTGAATAAATAGGGGTGTAGTTCAGTCGGTAGAACACCAGTCTCCAAAACTGGGTGTCCAGGGTTCAAGTCCTTGCGCCCCTGCCATGAAAAAAGCCATTCGCGAAAGCGGATGGCTTTTTTCAGTTAAATCCGCCGTTGGCGGAAGAAATCCACCTGCGGTGGATGAAATCGCTTCGCGATGAAATCCCGCTTCGCGGGAATGGGGGAGGCGGATTTAACTTCCCCGAAGCCGCAAGACTTCGATTTCATCTGAGGCCGCAGGCTGAAGATTTCATCCGAACGAAGTGAGGATTTCATCGTGGCAACGCCACGATTTCATTCATTCCCCCTTGCATTCCCCCCAATTTTGTGGTATAATGAGGGAAAGAAAGGCGGCATCGCCTCCATCAATACGGCAAAGGAGAGCGCGAAATGACAAAGCAAGAATTTTTATCGAATATTGCTTGTTTTTTAGAAGACACCCAAATTACAGAGTTTCAAGCTTTGAAGATTCCATCTGCTAAATCATCGCTTTTGCTTTATAATACGGACGATTTATGGTTGAGTAAACCTCAATTTGAAACATTAACAAAATTTGTTTCCACCAATGAAAAAATATATATTGCACAGCTTGATTCAGCAGAGGTCTATGAATTGACTACACCGATAAAATACGATGTTTATAACAGTCTAAACCTCTTTTCAACAACTTTTATATGTTCAGAAAATTTTGAATGGTTGATAGTAATCGATGAGGGACTTGAATCCGGCATAGGAGTATTGATAGGTGAAAATGATTTTGTTCAACAATATATCGATCTGTACGGACATGCTTTGAGAGATATATATGACCTTATAACTTTTCATTACAAAGACAGTTTGCGCAATCCACATTCCATTGAAAATTTAGTACAAATATTATCATTAGGTCATCCCTTTGCTCCATAGCCTTGTTTACAAGCATGGAGCAGCACCCCGGAAGACAGCGGTCAAGTGCAACTCCCATCACCGCCAAGGGATAAGTCTATCCGCTGACTGAAAACTATGGATCGATTTCAAAAAAAATAGGCATAGGGATCGCAATTGACCGCTACTGCCAATAAGAGAAATGGATTGTTTTGAACAGTTCGTTTCTCTTTTTCTTTTGCTAAAAGATTCGGACTCGAACCTAAAGGTTCTCCGACGGCTTGAAAATATAGTCGCGCAAAACGAACTTGAAGATCTCTGCAAATAATGATTACATAGCTTCATTTAGCATTATAAGCAAAAAACTAATTAAAACGCGGCACGCCGAAACGGTGTGCCGCGTTGTTTTTACTTTGAGAATCAAATAAGTGTGTACTTTGGTGATCAAAGAACTATATGTCTCGGCATGCCGTTCTCGTACTCGGGAGAAATCTCGCCGGAGATGAGGGGCAGAAGATACTTGAGTCCTGCCTCGGTGATGCCGTTGCCTGCCTCGTTGATGTACTCGTCGGGAACGGTGCGGATAGCGTTGGCTATCTTGGATATGTCGTAGGACTCTACTCTGACGGAATAGTTCTCGCCTGCCTCGCGGACGAATATCATCATAACTCCGCTCTCGCCGGAGATTGCGGCTCTGACAGCAGATGCGCCGACCTCGAGCGACTCGGAGATATCAGCACCAGAGAGAATGTGTCCTGCGCAACGCTGGGGGAGGCTAAGCTCGATCGAGCGAACCTTGCAGCCGAGTCTATCCTTAACTATTCCCTCAAGCACCTTGCCTGTACCTGCGAGATACTTATGACCGAACACGTCAACTGCGCCGGACTGTGTGCCTGCGCCTACGTACTCGCCGTCTGCGAAGCGAATACCCTCGGAAACGGCAACGAGAACGGCGGGATGCTTGTCCATAGCCGCCTTGACGGAGGTGATAAACTCCTCTGTGTCGAAGGTGCGCTCGGGAAGATAAACAAGGTCGGGACCAACTCCGCCTGAAAGAACGGGGAGCGCCGCAGAAGCGGTAAGCCAGCCTGCATCTCTTCCCATTATCTCGACAATGGTGACCGCCTTGACGGTGTAGACGGATACGTCGCGGAGGATCTCCTTCATAGTAGTAGCAACGAATTTCGCGGCAGAGCCGAAGCCAGGGGTATGGTCGGTTGCCATAAGGTCGTTATCTATGGTCTTAGGAACGCCTACGACGCGAAGCTCGTAGCTATGCCCTTTCGCATACTCGGCGAGCTTATAGACAGTGTCCATAGAATCGTTGCCGCCAATGTAGAAGAAGTAGCGAATGTTGTGCTTCTTAAGTATTTCAAAAACGCGCTCGTAAAGCTCGGGATCGGACTCGGGAGTGCCAAGCTTTTTTCTGCAAGAGCCGAGAGCGGCGGCGGGAGTTGCGGCGAGAGCCTCGATGTCACGGCCTCCTGCGAATCTATCGGTGAGGTCTATGAAATCCTCGCGAAGGAATCCCTCAATTCCGTTTCTCATACCGTAAAGATGCTCTATGATACCCTCTTCCTTGGCGGAAAGCGCACCGTTTATAACGCCTGCGAGTGTTGCGTTGATCGCGGCGGTAGGACCACCCGACTGAC
>JAZQRT010000057.1:0-7009 GCA_045629725.1 Eubacteriales bacterium
ATCTTCGTCGTGCTTCCGCCGACATCAATTCCTAAAATTACTCCCATAGTGAATCACTCCTTTTCTTTTTACAGTATATCACATATTAGTGCCTATTGCAAGTCGAATTTTGTTAAGAAAAAACTTTAAAAATTTCTAAAAATATATTGACAAATCGTACCACCTGTGCTATAATACCAAAGTACTGAAACGCGGGTGTTGTTCAATGGTAGAATTCCAGCCTTCCAAGCTGGCTGCGTGGGTTCGATTCCCATCACCCGCTCCAATAAAAAATAGCACGCATCAGCGTGCAATTTCTTTGTGCCCTTAGCTCAGCAGGATAGAGCAACTGCCTTCTAAGCAGTAGGTCGGGGGTTCGAATCCCTCAGGGCACGCCAATTCAGCCGCAATTTTTATTTTAATATGGTGGGATTAGCTCAGTTGGTTAGAGCGTTAGGTTGTGGCCCTAAAGGCCGTGGGTTCGAATCCCATATCTCACCCCAGAAGCACTCTGAAAAGAGTGCTTTTTCATTTAATGGGAAATTGTTTTGTATTTACCGTTAAAAATGAGCTGAAAAACTCAATGTCGAGTTTTTCAGCTCATTTTGTGTTATACGGACATTTTATTCGTCACTTTTTTTGTTTTTTGATTTTTTTAAAAAGCTCTTGATCTTATCTAACAAGCTCATCAAATTAGATCTGAATTTGCTTTTTTTATTTGAAACTCTATTTTTGCCCATTTCGGGGTAATAGTCAGCAAGTCGGATGGATAATTGCTTGCTTGCAAGTATATCGTTTGTTTTTTCTCGTACAATGGCATACAAGGTTGCAAATACAGGCACACCGAGAAGCATTCCGAAAAATCCGAAAAGCTCACCGAAAAGAATCGTGGAGGAGATTATCCATATAGATGAAAGTCCAAAGGAATCTCCGAGGATCATGGGGCTGATAAAGTTACCGTCCAGAAGCTGAATAATGAGTATTGCAAGAAGCGCCCAGAAAAGCTTATCGGGCTGAGTGAATGCCACGATAAAGGCGACGGGAATGGCTCCTACAAATGGACCGAATACGGGAATGATATTGGTAAGTCCTGTAATAAAGGCAAGAAGGGGATAGAATTTCAGTCCCATAACGCCGTAGGTCGCGTAGCAGATAATGAACACTATCAAGGCATCAAAGAGCCTTCCTCGGATATAAACACCGAAATTTTCATTGGTGATTGAAAATATATGAGTGATCTTTTCCAAATTGCGTGAGTTAAAAACGGAAGTCATCAGCTTTTTACAAATTCCGAGAACTCTTTCTCTGAAGGCGAGAAGGTATATTGAGAGTATGAACGCCACGATAACGTCATAAATTCCCATTGCAACGTCCTTTACGGTAGTGATGATCGCGGGCGTGTATTCCTTGATAATTGTATAAAGCTTTTCAATGATGGCACTGTCGCCGGTCGTCATATCAATTCCGAGGATGCTGAGAACCTGCTCATAATTATTAGCAAAAAACTCATTGGCTTTAAAATAATTGATTATGGAGGTTATGATATCGTCAACGGAGTCATAGGAGTATATAAGTGATTTGTAGCTCTCTGCGACCTGAGGATACAGAATGATAATTATGAGGTATATAACCGCTGCCACGGTGATCATAACGCTTGTGATGGAGAGAGCGCGGCGCAGCTTGGAATATGGTTTGTTTTTGTAAACCTTTTTGAAAACCTTGGTTTCAAAGAAGGTCAAAATAGGATTTAGAAGATAGGCAAATATAATGCCTGTAATAATGGGTGAAAGCTTGGACAGTATATTTTTCACAAATTCCCATACCGAATCTAGGTGTATAAGGGATAGGGCAAATACCACAGTCAGCGCAAGAACGATGAAGCTGTATATTGCTATCGTCGTATATTTTTTATTCCATTCGAGTTTCATATTGTTTCCTTTGGTTTTTTTTTAATTTTGTTTCGGGTAATAATCCTGTGTTTTTGTCGGCAATTTTTTCTTGTTAAGCCGTTTTTGTACTTCCTCGCTTACAAGAGTGTAGATCGTTGCAACGATAGGCACACCGAGGAGCATTCCGGGAATTCCGAAAAGATCTCCGAAAAAGAGGGTTGCCGACATGGTGAATACGGGTATAAGTCCGACCTCGTTGCCCACGATCAGCGGATCGAGTATGTTTCCGTCAAGCTGTTGGAGCACAAGGATTATAACAAGAAGCCAGATGAACTTTTCAGGTTGAGCAATGAGAACTATGAGTCCCGCAGGTACGGCGCCGATAAAGGGTCCGAAGAAGGGGATCATATTCGTAACTCCTGCGATAAGTGCAAGGAGAGGGTAATATTCATAACCGAAGAACCAATAAATCAAATAAGATACGATTCCCACAATGATGGAGTCAACGGTTTTACCCCAAATGTATTTACCGAATTTTTTGTCTGTAATTCCAAGGATCTTTTTAATGTAAGAAATCTTTTTTTCGGCCAAGAAAGCGGTGCACAGCTTTTTAACAAGTGCGGAAAGTTTTTCCTTGTAGCAGAGAATATAGATTGAAAATATGATCCCGACGATCACATTGTAAATTCCCTTCATAAGATTCATGATATATGCAACCGCAAGGGGGGCAAATTTATTGAGAAGGGAGTAAACGTAGTCCAGGATCGTTTGGCTGTATTTTGAAAAGGTTGAAATGATCGTATCGTAATGGGGGGCGGTGAAGCGGTTTTCCTTCAAAAAGCTTTCAATTGATGTTCTCGCCTTTTCAACGGTTCCATAGTTTTCAACAAGGCTGTTTACGCTGTCTTTTAGCTGAGGAATGAATGATATAACGAACAGGAACAGCATGAAGAAAACGATAAGAAAGGAGAAGACCAGTGCAAGTCCGCGCCTGAGCTTTGAATATTCTTTTTTAGGATAAACCCAACAAAAGACCTTTCTTTCAAAAAAGTTCAAAAGCGGGTTTAAAAAGTACGCAATAACAAGGCCAATGAAAAGAGAGGAAAGTGGTGTGAGGACTGCCTTGATAAAATTAAGGGTCCCTTTGAAATCACTTATTAAAAAAACAAGCAGTATAATCGCTGCAAGAGTTATAAAAGCATAAAATGCGATGGTTTTATAATTATTGTTTTTTTCAAACTTCAAATGTTTTCACCTTCTTCTTAACGGACCGCTTTTTATTTTCGTATAGAAATATTTTATCCTATATTTTTAAATTAGTCAACAGAAAACGTTGAATATTTTTTAAATGTATGATATAATTTCCATAAGACTTGGAGCTTGGAGGATTTTGTGATGAAAGAAAAGGCGTATGCAAAAATAAATTTATATCTTGAAGTGATGGACAGGCTTCCGAGTGGATATCATAACATTGATTCCGTTATGCAAACGGTATCCCTTTGTGACGGTATTGATATTTCGACAGAACCGTCTGAAAAAACAAAAATAGTCCTTACCTGCAACAACCCCGAGGTTCCTTGCGATGAAAGAAATACAGTGTACAAAGCGGCGGAACGCTTTATGGACAGAATAAAGGAAACGGCAGAGATCTTGATAAATATTGAAAAGGTGATCCCTATGTGCGCGGGGCTTGGCGGAGGAAGTGCGGATGCAGCGGCAGTGCTTCGCGGACTGAACAAGGTGTATGGCGAACCTTTGTCCCTTGAGGAGCTTTGCGAGATCGGCTTGAAGGTTGGTGCGGACGTTCCTTTCTGTATAAAGGGCGGAGCAACTGTGTGCGGTGGGGTAGGAGAGATATTTTCTCCCTGCAGTGCACTTTCCGTGGAGTATGATATTTTGATTGCAATAGGTAATCAAGGCAGCCCGACTCCGGAAGCATACAGAAAGATTGATAATATTAAAAACAGAGAAATACATAAAGGAAGCACTGACATCGTTGAAGCTCTTGAAACGGGGGATATAAAGCATATCTGTGCGGAGTTTTATAATGCTTTTGAAAGGGTGGTTCTTCCGTCAAACAGCGAGTGCGCAAGGATTCGAAGGATAATGGCGATAAGCGGCGCGGACGGAGTTCTTATGAGCGGAAGCGGCGCTTCTGTGTTTGGAATATTCAGCGACAAAAAGAAGATGGAAAATGCAAAAAACGCGCTGAAGGGTATAGCCAAGGAGATATTTGAAGCAAAAAGCGTGAGTGAAATAAAAAATAGGGCAGTCATATCATAAATTAGAAATTTTATAATAAACAAAGCCTCGTTATCCGACAGTCAATATGTCGTGCAACGAGGCTTTTGGCGTGATCGTATTAATTTTCGCAAGAGCAATCTGCGGAAATGGGATAGGCGGCATTCACGAGAATTATATCGTCGCCGATCTTGTTTATGCAATCCCAAGGAATTCGGTATTCCTCGGGGCGCTTTATACAAAACATATGCTGACGTTCCGGAACGATAAGTGCAAGGATGCGTCCGCAGGAAAGATCGATTTCAACGTCACATACACACCCAAGGCGGCAGCCGGTGCAGACGTTTATAACCTCCTTTCTGCGAAGCTCGGAAAGGGTTACAGGACGGATGCCCATATCAGAGGATAATGCAGATAAGTCCGCCGCTACCCTCGTTTATGATCCTTCCCAGTGTTTCGGAAAGTCGTTCACGGGAATCCTCGGGCATGTTTCTCAGTTTTGTTTGCAGCCCGTCGGTAACAAGATCGTAAAGGGTCCTGCCGAACATATTTGTTTCCCAGATCTTTGAAGGATCGGATTCAAAGGAGGAAAGAAGATAGCGAACGAGCTCTTCGGATTGAGCTTCCGTTCCAACAACGGGATTTATCTCCGTTTCAATATCAGCCTTTATCATGTGGATGGACGGAGCCGAGGCTTTAAGCTTCACCCCGTAACCGCCGGGCTGTTTAACGATCTTCGGTTCTTCAAGAGTGAGAGATTCCTTGCCGGGCATAACGATACCGTATCCCTTTTCTTCAACTGCCGCAAGAGCATCGGATATTTTATCGTATTTAACTTTGATGGCGGCAAGATCGCGAATGAGCTTGATCAGAGTTTCTTCGTCGGTAATGGTAAGTCCTGTGAGCTCGCTCATGACCTTGTAATAGAGCGTACCGTCAAGCTCAAGCGCAGCGCAGACCTTGCCGGATCCCATATCGATTTTGTCAAGACGAGTGTTTGTGATAAAAGGATTTTCAGAGATAAGCGTAAGCACGGGACGCACCTCTCCCATTTTAGAGATCTTACGTGCGGCTGTCATAACGTCTGCTTCAATGCTTTTCAGAATCTCGTGGTTACTGTCAAGAGCAGAGGTCCAATCGGGCAGACGTAAGGTCATTTCCGAAATTGGAAATTCCTGCAGGATAAGATCAAGAATGTGGCGGATATCCTCGGAATTCACCTCAAGACAGTTGATAAGGGCGACGGGAGCCTTGTATTTTTCTTCAAGCTCAAGCGCAAGAGCGATCGTGCTTTCGGCATTTGGAGTGGCGGAATTAAGAACTATGGCAAAGGGCTTGCCGAGGGCTTTGAGCTCTGTGGCAACACGCTGTTCTGCCTCAACGTATTGATTTCTCGGAAGATCGCAAACCGATCCGTCGCAGGTTACAAGAAGACCTATGGTAGAATGATCTGTGATTACTTTTCTTGTTCCGTACTCTGCCGCCTCTACAAAGGGCATAGGTTCCTTTTGCCAAGGGGTATGTACCATACGGGGTGATCCGTCTTCGATTTGACCCAAAGCCTCGGGTACAACGTAACCTACGCAGTCAATAAGCTTGATCTTGATGTTTGAAGCATCATCAACGGAGATTGAAACCGCCTCGTCGGGAATGAATTTGGGCTCGGTGGTCATAACGGTCCTTCCGCCTGCGCTTTGCGGAAGTTCGTCCTTTGCCCGCTCTTTGTCATAGCTGTCCGGAATGTTAGGAATCACGAGCTGCTCCATGATCTTTTTTATAAGAGTTGATTTTCCTGTTCTGACAGGCCCTACGACGCCGATATAGATATCTCCACCCGTGCGTGAAGCGATGTCGGTATAAATGCTTTTATGTGACATATATTATCCCCCAAAAGTTACTTTGTTTTGTATATGAATATGCAAAAGGAGCACAATATATACACCGAAAAGGAAATGTAAAAAAAATATGAATTCAGAGAAAAGTGTAAAAAAGCCCTTGAAAAAAGGAAATAAATGTGATATAATACCTCGAAATTCACACACAGACAGGCTTTCGGTGCCGTAAGGAGGCTAATATCCTGCTGTGGTGGAAACTAACCGAAGGAGGACATTAAAAATGTCAGTTATTTCAATTAAGCAGTTACTCGAAGCAGGTGTTCATTTCGGACACCACACAAGAAGATGGAACCCCAAGATGGCAGAGTACATCTTCACAGAAAGAAACGGTATTTACATCATCGACCTTGCAAAGACCGTTAAGAAGTTTGACGAAGCGTACATGTTCGTACGTGAGGCAGCAACACAGGGAAACATCCTTTTCGTAGGAACAAAGAAGCAGGCTGCTGAAGCTATCAAGGAAGAGGCTATCAGATGCGGACAGTACTACGTAAACGTACGTTGGCCCGGCGGTATGCTCACAAACTTCAAGACAATCAAGAAGTCTATCGCTCGTCTTAACAACCTTGAGAAGATGCAGGCAGACGGAACATTCGATCTTCTTCCCAAGAAGGAAGTTGCTTCTCTCGTTAAAGAGATGACAGACCTTGAGAAGAGCTACGGCGGTATCAAGACAATGACAGAGCTTCCCGTTGCAGTATTCATTGTTGACCCCCGCAAGGAAAGAATTGCAGTTCTCGAGGCAAAGAAGCTCGGTATTCCCGTTGTTGCTATCGTTGACACAAACTGCGATCCCGACGAAGTAGATTATGTTATCCCCGGTAACGATGACGCTATCCGCGGCATCAAGCTCATTCTCTCTGTTATGGCTGACGCTATCGTTGAAGGCAGACAGGGCGAACAGCTCACAGAAGCTCCCGCTGAAGAAGCAGACGCTGAATAATTTCCGTTTATCGGTTATATAATCACAAAATCAGGAGGAAAATAAAATGAATTTTACAGCTA
>JAZQRT010000058.1:0-4027 GCA_045629725.1 Eubacteriales bacterium
TGTTCTTGTCGGGGAACATATTCTGAATGATGTCCAAAGGAACGATCTCGTTTCTTACAGGGAATTTAATAAGATATACTACTCTTGACACCTCAGGATCAAATCTGAGCTCCTTGGATTTGATATAGATATCCGAAGGAAGGATATTATCAAGAAGAATATTCTTGATAAGTGAATTTTTGTTATACTTTTCATCATACATGCTCTTGATATTATTGAGCGAAACGGAAACAATGCCTGCAATCTTCTCAGCCATTCTATCCTCACCCTCAACAAATACGGCATATTCAACTCTCTGGCTTGTACCAATGGGGCGGTATGTGAAGCCTCCCGTTACAACCGCTTCAGAACTGAAATTGAATTCCTCGCGAAGTCCTGTGCGAACCTCGCCTATCTTAATAAGATCACTGCAAGCAATTACAACACCGTTTTCGTCAATTACACCAATAACGCGGTTTATCGCATCCTTCATCTGAAATATGATTCCTTGAAACAGTCTGTTTGACATCTTTGTTTTCCCCCAGGTTTTTACCAAGTTATTTTATTTTCACTTTTATTCAAAGAAAATTACACTCTGCCTTAAAGACGGTAATAAGCTTCCTCAAGCAAAATGAACATATAATCAATTATATTCTACACGATTTTGTGTAATTTTTCAATAGGTAAATCGTAATTTTTTATAAAAATTTTTATTTTTTTCGTGCATTATGTCTAAAAAATCTTAACAAATTGAAAACACTGACCGATTATTCCTTGAAGAACACCGTTTTTACACCTCACTCGTCAAGTAAAGCGCTCATAACGGAAAGAACGAAAAGAGGAGCGGTTTCGCACCTGAGTATCCTTTTTCCCAATGTGACTCTCGTAATTCCGCATTCCTCGGCAAGCTTCACCTCGTTTTCGGAAAAGCCTCCCTCTGCTCCCACAAAAAATGATATTACAGTTTCCTTGTTCTTTATACCCCCAAGCTTTGCCGCAAGACTGTTTTCACGTTCGCACTCATAGCAGACAAATCTGACGTCATCATTCTTTGCCATTTCCAGCGCAGTCTTATACGGCACTATACCGTGTACCTTAGGAATTATACCTCTGCCGCACTGCTCTGCCGCACTTTCGGCGATCTTGCACCATCTTTCAACCTTCTTTTTTCCTGAGGAATCATCCGGACGGGAAATACATCTTTCCGATATAAAGGGAACTATCTCATACACACCGGTTTCCACAGCCTTTTGAACTATCATTTCCATTTTATCGGACTTGGGAAGCGCCATAAAAAGCCTTGCCTTGTATGGAGGCTCAGCAGGACTTACCTCCCCTCTCAATATCTTAACGCAAACCTGCGTGGAGCTTATATTTTCTATAACCCCCTCGTAATCCACTCTTTCTCCGTTACAAAGGGTAACACTCTCCCCCACTCTCATTCTGAGCGACCTTGAAAGATGCACGGCTCTTTCGCCCTCAAGGATTACGGTAGCGTCATTTATTTCTTTTTCATTTATGTATATTCTCGGCATACTATACTCCGTCCATTTCCAAAATCATACTTTACGGCTGATTATATCAAATTTTTCGCTTTTTTACTATAAGTTTTTAACGCTTTTATAAAATTAACATTTTGTTAAAAATGTATTCACATTATTTTGAGATAGTATAAATGGTTAATATTTTAAAAATAAACGGAGGTAATTTTATGAAGCTTGGAGTTATGTCCCCCGTCCTTGGCGGAGTATCCCTTGAGGACGTGTTCAAATATTTATCAAGCCTTGGAGTGCAATCCCTTGAGCTTGGAGTTGGAGGCTATCCCGGAAAAGCCCACTGCGATGCGGCAGATTTTCTTGCCCATCCCGAAAAGATCGATACCTTGAAGGGATATATGGAACAGTATAATATTGATATCCCCGCCCTTGCCTGCCACGGAAATCCCATCCACCCCAACCCCGAAACAGCAAAACGCTTTGAGGATGATTTTGATGCGGCAGTGCTCCTTGCCGAAAAGCTTGACATCCATACCATCGTGGGATTTTCAGGCTGTCCCGGTGACTGTCCCGAAAGCCGCGAGCCTAACTGGGTCACCTGCACCTGGCCGAAGGATTACCAAAGAATCCTTTCCTGGCAGTGGAATGAGGTCCTCATTCCCTATTGGAAAAAGAAAGCCGAATTCTGCCGCGCTCACGGTGTAACGAAGATCGCCTTTGAGATGCACCCCGGCTTCATGGTATACAATCCCCCGACACTTTTGAAGCTCCGCGAAGCGGTTGGTGATATTATCGGTGCAAACTTTGACCCGAGCCACCTTTTCTGGCAGGGTATTGACCCTATCGCGGCTATAAAGTACCTTAAGGGCGCAATTTATCATTTTCACGCAAAGGACACCTGTCTTGACGAGGATAACATTTCCGTAACGGGCGTTCTTGACACCTCGGGATACGGCGATATCCTTAACCGTTCATGGGAATTCCGTACAGTCGGCTACGGGCACGACAAGCTCCTTTGGAATAAGATAATCTCCACACTCAGCGCAACGGGATACAACGGAGTAATATCAATCGAGCACGAGGATCCCCTTATGTCCCCCAAGGAAGGTCTTGAAAAAGCAGTTTCATTCCTCAAGGACGTTATAATTTTTGAAGAGCCCTCCTCTATGTGGTGGGTGTGATACCAACAATAAAGGCTGTAAAAAACTCGGTACGAGTTTTTTACAGCCCTTTTCTCATTCTATCTTCGCCCCACCAATCGGGAATAAGCTCACCGAGAGTTATAGTTTCACGGGTGTCATAATCCCTCATTATCTCCATTTTAGGGCTGTCAACGTGAAGCTGCATGAGATATTCCCTGCAAGCTCCGCAAGGCGGACCGATGTGTCCGTCATCCATAACGCAAATAAGCTTCACGATCTTACACTCACCGTTTGTTATCATATTAGCGATGGCATTACGCTCGGCGCACATTCCGAGAGTACAAGCGGTGTCAATGCACACTCCTGTATATATATTCCCCTTGTCCGTCAAAATTGCCGCCGCAACGCCTCCCGCTTCAATAAACGGGGATATAGTGCGCGGATTCAATTTTGACACGGCTTCACTGTATAACTTTTCCCAAATATCCATTTTGTTACCTCGGTTTCATTGGTTTTTATTTATTGTATCATATCTTAAAGATTTTTTCAATAGAGTTTGGCGGAAAGCATCTGTACTGCAAAAGACCGCGGTGCGTTCCAACAAAAAATAAGTAAGTCCCTGTGGACTTCCTTATTTGTGGGTAGAAATGCAAATTATGATACGAGACACCGAGCGGTGCAAAACGGTGCATTTTGAGCCGAAGCGGTGCATCGAGCAGAAAAACGGGTGCATTTTTGTAGACTAACTTGTTTGCAGGATAAAGAAGAATAAAATATAGTAAGCCTTGGGATATTTTGTCCCAAGAAAATAATTTGGCCAGAGCCGCACATTTTGTAGGCAGAATCCGTTAAACATCATGAAGGGAGGTTTTGCAGCACATGGATATTGAAGAACAATACGACAAAATATACCGCTACTGCTACTTCAAGTTGTACGACACGCAGTTGGCACAAGATATTACGCAGGAAGCCTTTCTTCGGTTTTACCGACAGAGATTAAGTTTTGATCATGGAAGAGAGTTGCCGTACCTATATACAATAGCCAAAAATTTGTGCATAGATGAGTTCCGGAAACAACCTGCTGGTAACATTGAAGAAGCTGCAAATGAAGCAGCGGTTGACCCATCGGAAGGATGGCTAGATACATTGGTGTTGAGAGCGGTTGTGTCCCAATTGCCGAGCGATGAACAAGAGTTGCTATTCTTGCGATATGTAAATGAACTTCCAATTACCTCTATTTGTGAAATCACTGGGTTATCCCGCTTTGCGGTTTATCGCAGGCTATCAAAATCTTTGAAATGGCTCAAAGAAGAATTAAAAAAGGAGGGCTTTTCAGAATGAGTAATCAGCTAAAACGAAGCATTCAAAAAGCATTTGCAGCTCCTAAACCAGATCAGCAGGAGAAGGCGA
>JAZQRT010000059.1:0-12558 GCA_045629725.1 Eubacteriales bacterium
CAAGAGCCTGTTCGCCGCTGTCGGGCTGAGAAATAAGAAGCTCGTCAATGTTGACACCGAGCGCTTTGGCATAAACGGGATCAAGGGCGTGCTCTGCGTCAACGAAAGCAGCAATTCCGCCTGTGCGCTGAACTTCCGCTACTGCGTGGAGAGCGATAGTTGTTTTACCTGAGGACTCGGGACCATAGATCTCAACGATTCTTCCTCTGGGAAGTCCGCCCACACCAAGAGCAAGGTCCAGTGTGAGGGAGCCTGTTGAAACTGCACTTACCACCATATTATTGCTTCCGGAAAGCTTCATTACAGTTCCTTTTCCGAATTTTTTATCAAGCCCTGCAATTGCGGTCTCAAGGGCTTTAAGCTTAGCGGAATTATCTTCCGGCATTTTAGTATCTTTTTTTGAACTTGCTTTTGCTGCCATTTCATCTACCTCTTTCTATGTAATTCATTTATCATCTGTATTATATAACAAGTCCTGTCCGATTTTCGGGACAATCAAAGCATTGCTGCTCCGATTATACCTGCATCGTTGCCGAGGGTTGCAATAACGATCTTTGTTTTATGGGGGGTCGATTTTGCATACTGCTCACCCATAACAAGCTTTTCAATGGGGCGGAGCAGCGCATCGCCTTGACCGCAGATTCCTCCACCAATGCAAAGTATCTGGGGTTGGAAAATATTTATCATATTTGTAAGTCCGAGAGCGAGATAAGAGTAATATTCTTCAATGACCTTCTTTGCATATTCATCACCCATATCGGCTGCGTCAAATACGGTCTTTCCGTTTACGTTATCTATATTGCCCTCACAAACTTGCCAAAGAAGGCTGTTTGCATTTTCTGTCATAGCTTTTTTTGTAAGTCTTATAAGACCTGTTGCAGAGGCATACTGTTCCCAACATCCGCGTCTTCCGCAAGGGCAGGGCTCTCCGTCCTTGACAATAACCGTATGACCGAGCTCGCCTGCTGAGAAATTAAAACCTTCATAGATCTTTCCGCCAATGATTATTCCTCCGCCGACTCCTGTGCCGAGAGTTATCATAATAGCTTCTGAAGCACCCTTGGCAGCACCTGCAAGGGATTCTCCGTATGCGGCTGCATTTGCATCATTTGCAAGCTTGATCTTATCAAATCCCAAATATTCCGAGAGAAGCTTTTTCATAGGGTAATTTACCATACCCATAGCGTGATAGCTTTCAACCTCGCCTGTTATAGAATTAACGGTACCCGGAGTGGCTATTCCGATGTTTTCAACGTCGGCAAGTGTAAGCCCGTTGTTTTCAAGGAGTTCGCGGCAAATCTCTGCCATGTCGAGTACCATAAGGTCCACGCTTCTGCCACGATTTGTGGGTCGGCTCTTTTTTTCTACGATTTTCATGTCCTTATCAACAAGTCCGACGGCGATATTTGTTCCGCCAAAATCTATTCCGATTCTATACATTTTGTATCTCCTAAAAATTGTATTTTATATTATTCATTACTAATAAATCCGAGGTGAAAAAGCGCATTGATCCTATCGGTATCTCCCACAAGGTACAGGGCGGCAAACAATGTTTCAAGTCCCGTAGCTCTTTGGTATTCATCGGGATCGGCGCTTTTTGGGCAGTGGGAGGTTTTAAGGTTCCTGCCGCGTTTATAAATCGAGAGCTCATCCTCGGTTAAATGCCCCAAAATTCGTTTTGCTCCCTCGCTTTGTGCCGTAGCGGTAACAAAACCAAGGGCAGCCTTATTAAGCTTTCCTGACGCGGATATCCCCATCTTTACAAGATGGCTTCTGACTGTAAGCTCAAAAACCGAATCACCAAGGTAGGCAAGAGCTGATGTGCTTGGTAAATTAATAAATCTTTCGTCCATATCAAACCTCCGAAATACCTATTAATTATATCAAACTTAATTCCGAATGTCAATCCGTCAGACAAGTGTTTTATAAATAACTTTACCTCTTTTTATAGGATTGTTGGAGAAACAGAGGGCTTCCTTATACAATTTTTCTCCGTTTTCAAGGACATTTGGGTTGGAGGCGCAGATCGTTGCAATAACCTCACCCTTTTTTACCATATCTCCCGTTTTCTTAAATACTGAAATTCCGGCATATGGGTCGATCTCGGAGTCCTTTGTGGTACGTCCTGCACCGAGAGCAAGTGCGGCAAGTCCTATTTTTTCTGTGTCCATTGATGATATATATCCGTTTTCATTGCAGATTATATCCCGTTTATAAAGGTCGTTTTTACAATTTATCAGCTTATCTTCGAATTTATTTAGGTTTGCTCCTTGAAAGGAGATCCATTCCTTGAACTTATCTGCCGCCTTACCGCTCTCGAGAATGGAACGGGCAATAAAGAAGGCTTCTTCTTCATCTTTCTCAAGGCAAAGCCGTATCATATTTGCTGAAAGAGCAATACATACATCTTTAAGGTCCTCAAGACCCTCTGAGTTTCCGCAGAGCAGGGAATATGCTTCTTCCACTTCGGAAAAGTTACCGATGTTTCTCCCAAGAGGAATATCCATGTCGGTGATTAGCGCACAAATATTCTTACCGCACGCCTTACCGATATCCACCATCTTCTGGCCTAAGGTCTCGGCATCCTCGGGAGTTTTCATAAAAGCACCGCTTCCGAATTTAACGTCAAGAACAATGTTTTTACTTCCTGCGGAAAGCTTTTTACCCATGATACTTGCAACAATGAGAGGAATGGAGTTGACAGTGGAGGTCACGTCCCTGAGGGCATAGAGCTTTTTGTCTGCGGGAGCAAGGTTTGAACTTGCTGAAATTACTGAAATTCCCGTTTTTTCAGAAATTTTTATAAACTCGTCTTCCGAAAGAGTGGCGCGGTAGCCGGGAATCGCCTCGAGCTTATCTATTGTACCTCCCGTATGCCCAAGGCCTTTACCGGACATTTTGGCAACGATTCCGCCTGCAACGGCAACGATCGGCGCAACAATAAGTGTTGTTTTGTCCCCAACACCGCCGGTACTGTGCTTATCAACGCTTTTATTACCAAAGGGGGAAAGGTCAAGGATATCTCCCGAGCGCGCAGTGATCATAGTAAGGTCGGTTGTTTCTTTATCCGACATCCCTTTAAAGTAAATAGCCATCAAAAGGGCAGACATTTGATAATCGGGTATGGTACCTTCTATAAAGCCATGGACAGCCCATTCAAGCTCCTCAAAGGTTAGCTCAAGTCCTGCTTTTTTCTTGTCAATAAGGTCGCAAAATCTCATTTTTAATTCTCCTTTAAGGAAAATGCGTTTGGGAAAAGGTCGCCAAAATACCGAGTGGTAACCTTGCCCTCTTTCTTTGTATATATTTCAAAATCCTGCCCGCAAAATTCTGAAATGAATTGCAGACATGCGCCACAGGGTGTGCAGGAGTAATTGATGCTTCCTGTCTTGTCAATGCTGACAACTGCCATGCCCTTGAAATCTCGTTCACCCTCAAGTATTGCCTTTGAAAAAGCAGTACGTTCAGCGCAAATGGTCAAGGAATAGGAGGCGTTTTCTATATTTGCTCCTGTATATATATTTCCGTTACCGCAAAGCAAAGCGGCTCCAACCTTGAAGCCGGAATAGGGCGCATAGGCGTTTTTTAAGGCTTCAAGCGCCTTTTCTATGATTGGTTCACCCGTTATGCCAAGATACTCAAGCACCATGCGGCTCACGTTATCAAGCCCCTCAAGTGTGCCGAGATTTTCAGGCTTTACGTCTTTTTTATAAATAAGCAGGGGAACGTATTCTCTTGTGTGGTCGGTACTGATATCTCCGGGATCACATCCGTGATCGGCGGTAATTATGAGCAGATCTTCATCTTGAAGCCTTGGAATAAAATCGCCGAGCCAACGGTCAAATTCAGAAAGAGCGGCGGCATATCCGTCCACGTTGTTTCTGTGACCGTATACCATATCAAAGTCCACAAGATTTGCAAAGCAAAGATCGAAATTATCCTTTAAGGATTCATCAAGCTCCATCATGCCATCGGAATTGCAGTGTGTCTCATCTGAATAGCTAATACCTCTGCCGCCAAAAATATCGTAGATTTTTCCGATAGATTTAACGATAAGTCCCGAGCCGGTGATCGTATCAAGCATAGTTGATTTGGGCGCCTCAAGGGAAAAATCGCGCCTCCAGGGAGTTCGGGAGTAGTGACCGTTATAGCCTGTAAATGGACGGGCGATTACTCTGCCGACACCGTGCTCACCTGTGAGTATCTCACGGGCAACCTTGCAAAGCACGTAGAGCGTGTCAACGTCAATGATGTCCTGATGCGCGGCGATCTGAAAAACGCTGTCAGCGGAGGTGTATACGATGGGTTTGCCGGTTTTTATGTGCTCATCGCCGAAGTCGCGGATGACCTCTGTGCCGGAGTAGGGTTTGTTACATAATATTCCCGGAACCCCTGTTTTTTCAATAAATTCATCAATGATCTCTTTTGGGAATCCATTGGGGTAAGTGGGCAGAGGCTTTGGCATTTTAACCCCAGAAAGCTCAAAATGTCCGACTGTTGTATCCTTACCCATGGATTTTTCCTCGAGTCTTGCAACTGTTGCTGTGGGGGAGGCGGTTTTGGGAACACAATCCACTCCGTCAATGTTACCAAGACCCAATTTTATAAGATTTGGAATATTGAATTTTTTAGATTTTGATATACTTCCAAGAGTATTTGCACCTATATCACCAAAAAGCTCAGCATCGGGAAGTGCGCCAATACCGAATGAATCAAGAACGATCAAAAAAACTCTTTTTTTCATATTGCCTCTTATTTATCGTATTTAATAGGTGTTTCAAGTGCAAGTGTGATCATATCTCTGAAGGATGTCTGACGCTCATCTGCGGAAAGCCCTTCCTTTGTTACAAGGTTATCGGAGATCGTGCAGATAGCAAGTGCGCGTTTCCCAAGTCTTGCGGCGTTCATATAAAGTCCTGCCGCTTCCATTTCAACGGCAAGCACGCCCATTTTTACCCAGCCGTCATTGGCAGTCTTGCTGTCATCATAAAAAACGTCTGAGGAAAGAATATTACCCACACGGTAGGGAAGGTTCATGTCACGGGCGTTTTTTACGGTACATTCAAGAAGATCGTAGTCTGCGATAGGCGCAAAACTACCTCCGAGATTGTATTGAGAGGCGAAATTAGAGTTGGTACAAGCGCCCATGCCGATAACGATATCCCTAAGGGGAATTTCTTTTTTTATTGCACCTGCAGAGCCAACGCGGATAATGGATTCAACACCGTAGAAGCTGTAAAGCTCATAGGAGTAAATACCAATGGAGGGGATCCCCATTCCGCTTGCCATAACTGAGACCTTTTCACCCTTATAATATCCTGTAAATCCGTTAATTCCGCGAACTTCATTAACCTTAACGGCATCTTCAAGAAAATTCAGTGCAATAAATTCAGCCCTTTTGGGATCTCCGGGCATTAAAACTGTTTTTGCAAATCCAACGTCGGATAAAAGATTGATATGCGGTGTTTTATGTGACATAATATCCTCTCCTTTCGGGGGTGGAAGCTCCCCCGTGCTTCAATAAATATTTTATTATTTTACTTGGTTTCCTCAAGTGACTTGACGATCTTAATGATCCTGCTTGTGCCAAGTCTGTCAGCGCCCATGGCGATATATTTTTCTGCATCTTCAAGGGAAGCGATGCCTCCTGCAGCTTTAATTTTTAAACCGTCGGGACGATTTTCAGCCATGATCCTCACATCTTCGGGAGTTGCTCCGTTTTTTGAAAATCCCGTTGATGTTTTGATATATTCTGCCCCTGCTTCGTGCACGATGCGGCACATATGGGCGATCTCCTCGTTTGTAAGGAGGCAGGTTTCGATAATTACCTTCAAAAGCTTACTTCCGCAGGACTTTTTAACTTTTGCGATCTCGTCCTTTACTTCATCAAATCTTCCGTCCTTTAAAAGACCGATATTGATTACCATATCTATCTCGTCGGCTCCGTTTTTTATTGCATCCTCTGTTTCAAAGCATTTAACGGCAGTGGTGGAATAACCGTTTGGAAATCCGATAACCGTACAAACCTTAATATCGCCTTTAAGGCAGTCAAAGGCGGTTTTAACGTGACAGGGAGCAACGCAAACGGAAGCGGTACCGTATTTCTTGGCATCATTGCAAAGAGCAATAATATCCTCCTTTTTTGCGATGACGGAAAGCTCGGTGTGGTCAACGTATGAGCATAATTTATTAATATCCATATGAGGTATCCTTTCAGACAGTTAACTTCTTTGTATACATTAATTTTAACACAACACCATAAAAAATACAATATTTATGCCTAAAAAATATTAAAAGAATAAATAAACTCTTGAAAAAATAAAAAAATTATAGTATCATATCATAGACGTGATCCAATTGAAAACGATTATTTAAAATTACACATAAAGTTTAAAGAAAATCAACAACAAGGTGATATATGCTTGATATAATTTACCGTGACCGTGATGTGGTCGTATGTATAAAGCCCGTTGGGTATTTGTCTGAGGAGGACGGAAATAAAAGGAGCATGCCGAAGGCTTTAAAGGAAGAGCTTGGCGTGTCGGAAATATTTACAGTCCACAGGCTTGACAAAAACGTTTCGGGAGTTATGGTCTTTGCACTCAACTCAAAGTCTGCCTCATCGCTTGCCCGTCAGATACAGGAAAAAACTGCAAAAAAGGAATATCTTGCAGTAGTAAAGGGTGTACCTGCCGAGTCTTCGGGAAATATGTTTGACCTTCTTTTCAGAGATGCGGCAAAGAACAAGACATACGTTGTGGAAAGAGAGCGCAAGGGCGTGAGAGATGCAAGTCTTGACTATGAGCTTTTGGCAACCAAGGAGGGAGTATCCCTTGTGAGGATAGATCTGCATACAGGAAGAACACATCAAATAAGGGTCCAATTTGCCTCCCGTTCGATGCCTCTTGTTGGAGATGGACGTTACGGAAGCCGTGACGGTAAGGATGAGCCTGCGCTTTTTTCTTTTAAAATCTCCTTTGACCATCCAAAAACCAAAAAAAGAATGACATTTAAGGCTTTGCCTGTTGATGGGATCGGTTTTGGGATTTTTAATAGCGATATCAAAGAAAAATTAGGAGAATAAAATGCCGATAAGAGAACTAACAGAAAAGGACAGAGAGTTCTTTTGTGAGATCATGGACGAATTCTACCATACAAACGCGGTAATAAAGCCCCTTTCGTCTGAAATTATAAACAGAGTATATGAAGATTGCATAAAGAATAGTCCATTTGTGAAGGCGTATATATTTGAGGATGAAGTGCCCTTCGGTTATGGGGTGGTAGGTTTCGGGTATTCCAATGAAGCCGGTGGCATCTGCCTGTGGGTGGAGGATCTCTATATCCGTCCTGAGTATCAGGGCAGAGGCTGGGGAACGGAATTTTTCAAGATGATTGAAAAAGAGTATGGTGATAAGGTAAGAAGAATGAGACTTGAGGTTGAGCAGGATAATTACAAGGCAGTTGCACTTTACCGAAAGTTTGGATTTGATTTTTTAGAATATTCACAAATGATCAAGGAGATTTAACCAATGAAGAACAATAAAAAAATACCGCTTTGGATAATGATAATTGCCGATATCTTAGTGGCGTTAATGGTCCTGTGCGTGTTTGCATTTTTTCATCACGTTGTTTCCAAGGAAAAACCTTCGGTCGGAACGGTTATAACGCCTCCTGCAACTACAGAGATGGAAAATTGGGCAGAGAAATTTGCAGAGCATTTTTCCGAGGAGATCATAGCAACGGAAAATACTTACAAAAGCCCCAATATATCCATCACCATAACTGAGCACCGAAATGCCGCAGATACCTGTACCTATTACGTAGCCGACGTGTATATCTCGGATATAAGATGTATGCAGAGTTATTTTGCAAATAAAAAATATGGTGATAATATAACTCAAAAGGGTCTTGAAATGTTTAAGGAATCCGGCGCTGTTTTTGCAATGAACGGAGATTACTACGGTGCGCGTGATACGGGTCTTTGTATAAGAAACGGCGAGGTATACCGTTCAAGCATTATAAAAAATCAGGACGTTTGCATACTTTATTATGACGGCACAGTAGAAACTTACCTTGGAGCTGAGTTTAATCTTAACAAGGCGATAGAAAAGGGAGCGTATCAAGGCTGGGCATTTGGACCTTCGCTCCTTGACGCAGAGGGCAAGGCGCTGACGGAATATCCTTCTTGGTACGGAAAGATCAGCGGTGTAAACCCACGTTCTGCCTTTGGATACTATGAGCCCGGACATTACTGCTTCGTTGCTATTGACGGAAGAAGTAATATCTCAGCAGGTATGACATTCCTTGAAATGTCAGAGCTTATGGAGGACCTCGGTTGCGCCGTTGCATACAATCTTGATGGCGGAATATCCTCGTTTATGGCATACGGCGGAAGATATATCCACAAGCCTGCTCCGGCATGGGGAACAGAAGCGCCTCGTGCCATCAGCGATTGCATAATATTGAAAGAACCCTATTGAGGAGGTAGATTTGATGAAATTACTAAAGAAAATATTGCCCCATCTTAATATAATTATGGTGGTAGTCCTCGTTGTGCTCCTCATAATTGATATTTGTAATCCCTTTATGGAATTTATAAACAATAATATCACCAAGGGATTTATATGGTTCATGTGTGCTCTTGCCCTAACAAATGCAGTGGTAATGCTTATTGAAACTCATGGTAAGAAAAACAATAGAAATAATTACAACGAATAAAAACAAGGTTTCATATAAAACAAAAAGTGCTGTAAAAAACTCATTTTGAGTTTTTTACAGCCTTTTTCTTATAAATGTATCAACAATTTTACTGACCGTTACCTGTTAGTCCTGTTGTGGGGATCATAACGGTTGCGCTGTCGCCTGTAACAACGGAGGGAAGCTCGCCGTTCCACTTAGCAAGGTATGCCTCGTACTTGAGGTATTCGGTGATAACGCCTATCTCCTCTGAGGTCTTTCCTGTAAAGTCGATGTTGTAAACGAGAGTTTCAACGCCTTCCTCGTCGGCGATCTTGGTTTCTGAAATTGTAAATCCGAGAGCACGTGCAACTTCTATGGACTTAAGACGGATGGATTCAGCCTCAGCTCTTGAAATCTCAATTTCAGCTTCAGCGTCAGCCTTTGCTTTTTCAAGCTTTGCCTGAGCTTCGAGCTTTGCAACCTCAAGCTCCTTTTGAGCGTTTACGATAGCGGTCTGCTTTTCGTATTCTGCCTTAAGCTTTTGCTGCTCTGCGATCATTTTGTCCTCAACTGTCTGCTCAAATGCATCGGAGAAGTCAATATTTGTAAGTACAACTGCAACAATGTTTACGCAGTATTCCTCGGTAACTGCAGTCTTGATAGTATCTTCAACCTTGGGTGAAATGGATGCGCGTGTTTCAATAATTTCCATCGCAGAGTATGAAGAAAGCGTTGCCTTTGCCTTTTCCGTTGCTATGCTCTGAATACGGTTTGCAAGTGTTTCGATGGAGCCGTATTGATTGGTGATCTTGATAGCCTTTTCTGCATCTATCTGATATTGAACCGTCATGGCTATATTCATAGTCTGAGCGTCCTTTGAATATGCCTGCGTGGTCACTTCCATGTTCTGAACTGTTGCATCATATACAACGTACTGTTCGGTGATCCAAAAATCAAAGTATGTACCGGCATTTCTGATATTTCTTGCTTCTCCAAGGTGCTTAACAACTGCAACCTGACCGGATTCAACAGTGTGGAAGCTCTCGGGAATAAGAACCAAAAGAAGAACAAAAATGACTGCAAAAGCACCGCAGACCTTTGCGACGCCGGATTTTCTCTTGGTAAGCATCGTGATTGTAGTAAATACAAAAATTGCGGCAATTACAAAAAACAAAATTCCAAGTATGGTTCCGATTGACATAAACATTACCTCCTTTTCGATCGGATATACTGACAATTATATTATATATTTTTGATGTCGATTTGTCAATAGATTATTGTATATAATCAAATCAGGTGAGCTTTAGATTCTGATTTGTTCAACTTTTGTGAGCCTTGGTCCTTCAAAGGTGAACAAGGCTCCTTCAAGATGAATTGGGTTTCGGGAGAGCTCAAATCTTACGGGCATTCCTGTTTGAATTTTTTTGAGAGCAATTTCAGTTTTTACTCCGAGAGAAGAATTTTCGGGACCGCACATGCCAAGATCGGTAATATATCCCGTGCCCTTCGGCAGAATTCGAAGGTCTGCGGTGGGAACATGTGTGTGTGTCCCAACAATGATGTTGATAATTCCGTCAAAAGCAGAAGCAATACAGAATTTTTCACTGGTAGTTTCCGCATGAACGTCAAGCACGGAAAGATCGTATTTGCCTTTTGCCCCTTCAAGAATTTTTGATACCGCAATAAAGGGATCGGAAAGGGTTTCTGACATATATATCCTGCCGGAAACGTTCATAACGAGAATTCGCATGCCGCTGCAATCAACGATCTTATATCCTGTTCCGGGACAGGCACTTGGGTAGTTTGCAGGACGTATAATAAAGCTTTCTCTGTCAAGAAGGGAATATATACTTGATGAGGCAAAGGAGTGGTTTCCGCCTGTAATTACGTCAATTCCCGCGAAATTAAGCTCCTCTGCAATCGAGGGAGAAATGCCGTTACCCTTACCCATAAGAGCGTTTTCACCGTTTGCAACAACACAGCTTATTCTGTTTTCTTTTATGTAAGAGGGAAGTGCCGCAGATATTTTATTTACCGCGTCCTCTCCCACCACGTCACCAAGACATAGGATTTTATATTCTTTCATGTTTACTCCTTGTAAAATCAAAATGACTGCACAGGGCAGTCATTTTGGATATTTTTAAACGTATAAATGATCATATGGTAATTATATATTAAAGCAAAATTGCGTTATATTCATAAAAACTCTATATCAATTATATGTCAAACCGAGCCGAAATCGGTATCTGCTTTTGCTTATTTAGCGTAATCCGTTGCGCGTTTTTCTCTTATGAGATTAACCTTGATCTGTCCCGGATAAACAAGATCGGTCTCAAGCTTTTTGGCAATATCCGATGCCAGAAGCACCATAGCCTCATCCGAGATGATCTCGGGCTTAACCATAACTCTGACTTCTCTGCCTGCTTGAATTGCAAACGCGGTTTCTACACCGTTAAAGCTTGTGGCAATTTCTTCAAGCTTTGTAAGACGCTTGATGTAGTTTTCAATGTCTTCACGACGTGCACCGGGACGAGCCGCGGAGATCGCGTCAGCTGCTTGAACGATCATTGCGATAAGTGTTCTGGGCTCAACGTCACCGTGGTGAGCCTCGATCGCGTGGATAACATCCTCGCTTTCCTTGTACTTACGGGCAATATCAACACCGATCTGTACATGGGAGCCTTCAACCTCCTGAGTCATTGCTTTACCGATATCGTGGAGAAGTCCCGCGCGTTTTGCCACGGTACTGTCAGCACCCACCTCATCTGCGATCATACCCGCAATATAAGCAACTTCAACAGAATGGTTGAGAACATTCTGACCGTAACTTGTACGGTACTTGAGTCTACCGAGTATTTTAACAAGTTCGTTATTGATTCCGTGAATACCAACCTCAAATACAGCTCTTTCACCCGCCTGCTTGATTGCCTGATCAATTTCCTTTTTGGATTTTTCCACGGTTTCTTCGATCTTAGCAGGGTGAATTCGTCCGTCGGATATGAGCTTTTCAAGAGAAAGCTTTGCAACGGCACGGCGTATGGGGTCGAAGCACGAAATTGTAATAGCTTCGGGTGTGTCATCAATGATAAGGTCAACGCCCGTCTGTTGTTCAACGGCACGGATGTTTCTTCCTTCACGTCCGATGATTCTACCCTTCATGTCATCGTTTGGCAACGCAACAACCGATACTGTGGACTCAGCCACTTGGTCGGAAGCAACACGCTGTATAGCCATACAGATTATGTTTCTTGCAGTTTCTTCAGCCTCTTCTTTAGCCTGATTCTTGATCTCGATCACCTTTTGAGCAGCTTCAAATCTTGCCTCGTCAACGATCTTGTCAACGATTTCGTTCTTGGCTTCTTCGGCGGTAAGACCTGAGATCTGTTGGAGCTTTTCAAGCTGTTCTGCTTTGATCTTTTCGATCTCAACAAGCTTATCTTCGTTCTCCTTGATCTTGCGATTCAGGTTTTCGTCCTTGCGCTCAAGGTTTTCCAATTTCTTTTCAAGAGATTCCTCTTTTGAAACGCATCTGCGTTCAAGCTTGGCGACTTCACTGCGGCGTTCCTTGATTTCTGCCTCAGTTTCATTTCTTGCCTTAAGGATCTCTTCCTTGGCTTCAAGCAAAGCTTCCTTTTTCTTTGTCTCGGCTGTTTTGATTCCATCATCTACAATTCGTTTTGCCTCTTTTTCAGCAGAACCGATCTTCTTTTCGCCGATATAGCGTCTTATGAGAAAACCGACAAATCCGCCAATGACAAGGCCGACAATTGCACTGATGATTACCTGCAACCAATTCATAATCAATGCACCTCCTTTTCTGATTTTTTTGTTTCAATTCTTATTTAGGGGTGGTAGTGTAAATATTACAAAAGTCGGATC
>JAZQRT010000060.1:0-12886 GCA_045629725.1 Eubacteriales bacterium
CGAATACCCTATTCGTTGGTATTACGACGATTTGTACACAGAAGAATAAGGAGTATGGCCTTTCACCACGCCTTTTGTAATACAAAGGCGAAACTAGCGATAAAACGAATTATTAAAAACCATCAATATGATAAAAATAAAAAACTTAACCGTTAATGATATCTCTCCGGATATGTTATTAAACTTCAATCATCATCAAGTTATAACGAAAAAATGGGTAAAGAAAAATGGGAAATGGGAGCTGACAACAGCTTCTGATTTGCGCGAATGGAACAGAGAAAAGCGAATATGGATATCGGATTATTTTCGTCAGCTGATCGGACGTGGCGGTTCAGTTGTAATTGCATTTGCCGAGGATGTTTTAGTTGGCTTTTGTTGTATTGACGGCATTCTGGCAGGCAATACCGCAAAATATGCAAATATGACAATGCTTTTTGTAGATGACAACTGGAAAAGAAAAGGTATAGGCAAAAAACTTTTTGAAAGAATTTGCTTATGTGCGGCAAAAATGAAAGCGGAAAAGCTTTTTATTTCCGCCATACCTTCTTTTGACACAATTACATTTTATCACCATATGGGATGTGAAGATGCCAAAGAAATCATATCGGAATATGTTGATACGGAGCAAGACAGATATCTTGAGTTTATATTGACAACTACAGCCTAACTGCAAATTCTTATCAAACAGAATAAAACGATCCCCGACAGACCTTGAAAATCTGTCGGGGTTATCTCTTTGTTTTCTGCGTATCAAATTTTTGTCTTAACGGGTCGCCGAGGACGTCGACCCCTACAAGAAATATCCAACTTCCTTATGAGAAGCAGCCTTTACTCTGTCGGGTTTTAATACTATAACGTGTTATTTCTTTTTCTTTTCGTTTTCTTCGGCGGAGATAGCTTTTGCTTTCTTGGGATCATAGAACATATAGCCGATAGCCATCACGATAACGAATACGATGAGGAAGTAAACAACTGCCATACGGAATTTGTAGATCGCTGCAAATACCATGAATGCCGAGCAAAGAATCGAAAGCGCGGGCATAACGTAGCGGTATCTCACGCTGAAGCCCTTTTCATTTTTCATGATGGAAATGAAGATCGGGATATAAAGGGCGTAAAGAGTAACGATGGTGATCTCAGAGGAGTCAAAGGTGAAAATTCCGAACCAGGATTTGCTCACAAGGTTTGCACCGTAGAAGTAAACGAGCCAAACAGCGGAAACGAGAAGACCGATGATTGCGGAGTTGGAGGGCATACCCGTGGTTTCGCTGACTTCCTTCATAGCCTTGGGAGCGGGACCGTGATTTCTCATACCGAGGGAGAACATTCCTCTTGTAACACCCAGCATAAGTCCGTTGAGGGTTCCAAGACAGGAAACAACTATGAATGCTGTAAGCACCTTACCGATAGCCGTACCGAAAATGTTCTGGAATGCAACTGTTGAGCCGCTTTCAATAAGCTCGTCAACGCTTGCTCCGCCCGTAACGCCAACGTAGTAAAGAGCGTAGATGGCAACAACGATGATGCTTCCGAGGTTCAGCGCGATGGGAAGATTTTTCTTTGCATTTTTGATCTCGGAGTTGATGGATGTTGCTATGATCCAGCCTTCGTATGCAAATGCCATGGCAACGATAGCGGAGAAGCACATACCCATAAAGCTTGAGCCCTGAGGCACCTTTGTGATGCTTTCAATGTTACTTTGAACGTTTCCGTTGAAAATACCAACAACAGTACCGATAATAGCCATAAGTACAAGGGGAACGAGCTTGATAAATGTAGCGCTTACCTGAAATTTACCTGCAAGCTTAGGTGAAAGTGTGTTGAGTGTATAGCTTAAAATAAGGAAAAATCCTGCAAGAAGCATGGTGTTGGGGCCTGTAACGGGATTGTCAAATCCGCAAAGCTCTGCAAAGAATCTTGCACTTACCCAAGCAAGCACCGAGGTGATGGAGGGATAATATACAACGGTCAAAAACCAACCGATACCGTAGGCGTACCCCGGACCGCAGGTAACCTCTGCATAGTCAACGACACCGTTGACCTTTTCATATTTCATCGACATTCCCGCAAAGGTGTTGGCGCAAATAAGCATAACAGCACCGCAAATGAGTATGGACAAAAGTCCCACAGGAACGTTTCCGCCGGTAGTTTCAAGAATTGTTTCGGTCTTATAGAATATACCCGAGCCGATAACGATTCCGACTACCATTGTAATGGCGGTCAAAAGACCGTATTTTTTTGATAATCCTTTGTTATTCATTGAATAATTCCAACTTTCTTTAATTTTTAATGAGAATATGATACACTATTTTTAACAATTTGTCAATGAAATTTCAAAAAAACAGGAATAACAAAGAAATTAAGTTCGGTATGGGTATTATTAAATTGGAATTTTATGACGTTAAAACTTGACATCAAATTAAAAATGTATTATAATACCCCTCAGTGAGTTCGTAACCATCCTCACTTAAATAAAAACTAAGGAGCAAATATGAAAAACAGGAAAATTTTAGGTACCGTAAAAGCGGCGCTTGTTGCCGCGATCTATGCGGTGCTCACATCAATTTTATGGGAGTTTTCATCCCTTGCGGTACAAGTGAGAGTATCGGAGGCACTTTCGGTATTACCGGCATTTTCGGGCGCATCGGTAGCGGGGCTGTTTGCAGGGTGTCTTATATCCAATCTTTTGAGAGGCAATTTTATTGATGCGGTATTCGGGTCTTTAACAACCCTTATAGCGGCGTGGCTTGGCAGAGTGATCTACAAAAAGGCGCGGTGCAAGGGACGAGTGTACCTTATGCTTTTGCCGTCTGTGATATTCAATGCGATAACGGTTCCGCTGATACTGTATTACGGATACGGAATGTCCTCCTTTGCAGGCTTTGAGGGAACTTGGGCAGTGCTTGGCATATATTCGCTTTCAGTACTGATAGGACAGGTAATATCCTGCTATGCTCTCGGTATACCCCTTTACAAGATACTTGAAAAAATTGATAAAAAAACGCATCTTATATCTTTGGAATGAAAGCCGTGCTACTTGCGGGTGCGTTTTAACTTAAAACATACTAACCTTCTATATAACAGAAAAATGGAGAATTTTAATGGAAAATCAGACAACGGGAAAAGTTATAGGAAACGTTGCGGGCGTATACAGTGTAAAGCTTGATGCTACAAAGGAAACTGTATCCTGCAGACCGAGGGGCGTATTCCGACATGAAGGGATGAAGCTGCTTCCGGGGGATCGTGTAATCGTGGAAACTGATGAGAATTCAAACAGAGTCATCGCGAAGATACTTGAAAGGAAGAACTCCCTTATAAGACCTCCTCTTGCCAATCTTGACATACTTTTCTGTACCGCAAGTGCGGCGCCCCCAAGGGTGGATATACTTACCTTTGATAAGCTTATAACCGTTGCCGAGCATAACGGCATCGAGCCTGTTATCGTGCTGACAAAGCTTGACGTGGAAAGGGAAGGAAATCTTGAGCTTGCTGAGAAATACAGAGCATGCGGCTTCAAGGTATTCCCCCTTTCATCTCACACAGGAGAGGGTGTAGAGGAGTTTATGGACTTCGTAAGGTCAATGAAGAACTCAACCGCAGCCTTTTCGGGTGCATCGGGTGTTGGTAAATCGAGTCTTATCAACAAGCTCTTTCCAAGCCTTAAGCTTGACGTAGGGGACCTCAGCCGCAAGACCTCAAGAGGAAAGCAAACCACAAGGCAGAGCAATCTCTATCCCCTGTCCGACCTTTTAGCTGACGAATCAGCGGAGGGCTATCTTGCGGATACACCGGGCTTTTCCATGCTTGATTTTGTGAATTTTGATTTTTATACGGTAAACGACCTTCCCGAGCTTTTCCGCGAATTTAACGGCTTGATCGGGAATTGCAGGTACACCAAATGCCGTCACCTCAAGGAGGAGGGCTGCGCGGTGCTTGAAGCGGTAAAGGAAGGTAAGATACCAAAAAGCCGTCACGAGAGTTTTGTGGCAATCTACAATGATATTAAAGATAAGCATCCTTGGGATGCAAAGGAAGACAGTGGCAAAAAATAAACTTTTTCATATAATATAATACAGTATAAAATGAAAAAGGAGCGGAGTTATGCGTATCGTTGTTGTAAACTCTCCGAAATTTTTTGCACCCATTTTAAGACGTTTTTTTGGAATACCGAAAAATAAGTGATTTTTTAATTTATAGGAAATTACTCGTTTGGGAGTAAAATAAATTCCCAAAGATGCACTTGTGTATGTTGCGTCTTTTCCCTGCGGCGGTGCGCCGCCGTTACAAAACCTTGTGAAATGCACAAGGTTTTGTATTTTGATATGAGGTAAATTATGAGCGAAATTACGGCAAATATATGTGTTGAAGAGCTTCCCGAGGGTTATGCAGGGATCGTGCCGATACTTGTGGACCTTTCAGGGGACGAGCTTACCCTTGAGGTCTATGAGGGACTTGAGGGCGCGGCGGAGGAATATCTTGAAAAATTTGAAAACTGCCTTTTTTCAAATAAGGCGCTTGATTTTTTGTGCCGCAAGACCGACGAATACCTGCAGGGTAAGCCTTACCGCAGGGACGAATACGGCAGAACGAGATTTTATAACAAATTCATGCTGACGGATGGAGATATGGTGAAAAAAGAGGTCATACTTCCCACAAGCGTTAAGATGGCAGAGGAGTATGACTCGCTTGAAAATCTGACAAGCCTTTTTGCAGAGGATACGGGCAAGATTCCGCCAATGTCCTACGTAACAGTTGATGAGGGTAAGATCGTTTCCGTGGCTACCGTGAACGATACGGAGTCGGACTCGGTTCTTGAAATTACCGTAAATACCGCTCCCGAGTACCGAGGACGTGGCTACGGTGCCTCAAATACCGCAGCCCTTGCACGCTATCTTATAGAAAAGGGATATGCCGTTGCCTACTGTGTCAGCGCTTACAACAAAGCCTCAATCAAGATAGCAAAAAAATGCGGCTTTGAAAAGACAGGCAGATTTTATGCGGTGTCGGCATATAAAATAAACTGATCGAGGAGAAAAAACATGGCATTTGATGCTGGAATGGTCGCATGTATAACACATGAGCTGAAGAATGTGCTGTGCGGTGGCAGAGTTGATAAAATACATCAGCCCGAACGGGACGAAACGGATATATTCATAAGAGCGGGTGGAAAGACCTTAAAGCTTCTTATCTCCGCATCATCGGGCAGTCCGAGGATCAACATAAGCGAGCAGTCGAAGGATAATCCCTCAGCGCCTCCCGCTTTTTGTATACTTCTGAGAAAGCATCTTTCCGGCGCAAAGATACTTGATATCTATCAGCGCGAGTTTGAGCGTATGACCGTTATCGAATTTGAATCCCGTGACGAAATGGGCTTCGTTTCAAAAAAGAAGCTTATTTGCGAGATTATCGGTAAATTTTCCAATCTTATCCTGACCGAGGAAAACGGAAGGATCATCGGCGTTGCAAAGCCCCTTGATTTTACAGACAGTGAAAAGCGTCAGCTTCTTAACGGAATGATATACGAAATGCCCCCCAAGCAGGACAAGCAAAATCCTCTTGAGGTAACGAAAACAGGATTTATCTCAGCCCTTTCGGGATTTGAGGACATGCCCTGTGATAAATATATCATAAGGAGCTATCTCGGAATTTCACCCCTTATTGCAAGGGAGATATCCTATCTTGCAAGCGGCTCCACGGACACACCTGTAGGTGAGATCCCCGCGGAAACTTTATGGGCGGAATTTTCCAAGATCATAAACGCGATAAAAAACAATGAATATTCTCCCTGCATTATAAAAATAGAGGGAAAGATGACCGAGTTTTCCTTTGTCAATATAAGACAGTACGGAAAGAGCGGGGAAGTGATACACTTCCTGTCCCCCTCAAAAATGATCGAAGAATTTTTCATCACAAGGGACACGGCGGAAAGAGTCAGATCCCGCGCACAGGATATTTTCAGGACTATGACAAACGCGGAGCATAGACTCAAAAAAAAGATAGAGATACAAAAAAAGGAGCTTGAGGAGTGCGCTGAAAAAGAAAAGTTCAAGGAATATGCAGACCTTATAACTGCAAATCTCTATGCCATCAAGCAGGGACAGAGCCGTGTAACGCTGATAAATTATTATTCCGAGGATATGGAGGAGGTCACTCTTGAGCTTGATACAAGAAAGACTCCCGTAAAAAACGCCCAGAATTATTATAAAAAATACGCAAAAATGAAAAATGCCGAGGTTGAACTTGCCCGACAGATCGAAATTGCCGAAAAGGAGCTTGAATATGTGTACAGCGTTTTCGATGCCCTTGGCAGAGCCTCGGGTGCCAATGAGCTTGAGGAGATAAGAGCAGAGCTTTCCAAAACGGGATATGCCTCGAGAATGAAAAGACGTCAGATGGGCTCGGTAAAAAAAGCAAAGCCGAAGCTTACGGAATATGAAACTACAAACGGATATAAGGTCCTTTGCGGAAAAAATAACGTGCAGAACGATTACCTCACCTTCGAGGTGGCAGAAAAGCTTGATTATTGGTTCCACGTCAAAAACGCCCCCGGCTCCCACGTGGTGCTCCAATGTGCAGGACTCCCCGAGCCGCCTGCCGAAGATTTCACGGAGGCTGCTATAATCGCGGCAACAAATTCATCACTTGCAGAGGGCGGCGGTAAAAATATCACCGTGGATTATACCCTTGCAAAGAATATAAAAAAGCCACCCGCCTCAAAACCGGGCTACGTTACCTATGCAACGAATTATGCCGCTTACGTAACCCCCGACAAGGAGCTTTGCAAAAAGCTGCAGAAATAGTTTCTGTTTTTTCAGGGCTTTGCTCCTACCCCCGCAAAACTTTTTTGTAAAAAAGTTTTGATCAAAAAACTTTAATAATTGGAATATATTTTATTCCCCAATAGAGTGATTTCATATAAATTAAAAAACACCCCAAGTCTTTCAAGGCTTGGGGTTATCTTTTTGAGGTGTACGGTTAATAAATATCACACACTTCCTGTATAGTCAATTTCAAAGTTGATAACACAGTAGTGGTTGGGGTAGTTTTCTGCAACATCGGCAACGATCATATCGCGGAGCTTTGATCTGTCAATATTATTTTCACAGGGGATAACGCAGTCGAAAATAATATTGGTGTGCAGGGGACCTGTGACGATTCTGAGGTCATGGATAGAAAGATCGGGATCAACCGAGTGAATTTTTGATGCAATAAAGCTTTTCATTTCGGGAATCCGCGCATCGTTTGTGGCAACAGGGTCATAGTGAATACTGATCGTCAGCTTGAAGTCGCGGTATATATCGCGCTCGATCTGGTCAATGATGTTGTGACCGAGGAAGATATCAAGCTCCGAGGACATTTCGACGTGAACGCTGCCGAAAAGTCTGCCGGGGCCGTAATCGTGTATCATCATATCGTGTATGCCCAGCACGTTGGGATAGGCAAGTATTTTTTCTTCAATCGCTTTAACAAACCTTTTATCGGGTGCTTTACCGAGCAAGGGGGCTATTGCATCTTTAACAAGACCGTAACCGCTGTAAAGAACGAAAAGAGAAATTGCAAGAGCGGCGTAACCGTCAAGGTCAACGTGGAGCGTTGTGGAAAGAACGGTACAGATAAGAACGGAAAGGGTTGTGATAACGTCATTTCTTGCATCTGCGGCAGTTGCGATAAGTGTTCCCGAATCGATCATTTTGCCGATCCTGCGATTGAAGGCGCAGAGCCAGACTTTAATGAGTATGGAAAGCACGAGTATACCCACGGTAAGGTATGAAAGCTCGTTTTCAACGGGGGCGATAATTCGTTCAACTCCGGATTTTGCAAGCTCTATTCCGATAACAAGAATAAATACTGCAACAAAGAGGGCAGAAACGTATTCATATCTGCCGTGACCGTAGGGGTGCTCCTTATCGGCAGGGCGCTCGGAAAGTCGGAAGCCCATAAGGCTGATAAGACTTGATGAAGCATCGGAAAGGTTATTTACCGCATCTGCAATAATTGAAACGGAGATACCGCCAAGAAGGGTACCTGCAATAAGCTTTATCACAAACAAAAAGACGTTTGAAATAATTCCCGTTATTCCCGCAAGCTTACCGCAAGCGGCGCGGACTATGGGGCTGTTCGTTTGCTCGTAGTCCTTAACGAATTTTTTCAGTAAGAGATTAGTCATCTTTTCCTCCCGTTGTTTTGTTCAATGAGGAAGAAATAGGGCGAGGTGGGGGAGTTGATGATCTGGAATTTGGAAACGCAGTATTCAAATCTTGAATATTTTGAAAGCACGTCATAGAGCATCTCACCCTCAAGATTACCTTCCTCGTGACCGGGGTATACCGCAACAAGTAGAACACCGTCAAGGTCGAGCTTTTCAATGGCGGCGGTTACCGCAAGATAAGTTGTTTCGCGCTGTGTTGTCTTGGACTTGTCAGCTCCCGGAAGATATCCGAGATTGAATACTCCCGCCTTGATCTTTCCCTCAATGTGATTGGCAAGATTGCTGTGGGAATCAAGAATGAGGGTATAATTTTCGGGTGCTCCGTTTTCCTCAAGCCTTTTTTTAGTGTTTACAAGCGCGCTCTCCTGAATGTCAAAGGAATAAACGTGTCCGGTCTTGCCAACTGTTTTTGAAAGCCAAAGGGTATCGTTTCCGTTTCCCATTGTAAAATCAGCAACAGTGTCACCCTCTTTTATGTGTTCGGATAAAAAATATTTGTGAAGTGATAAAAGATCTATCATAATTATCTCCATTTAAAAATCAGTGTTTCCGTATATAATAACACAAAGCTTAAAAACAATCAAGGGGTTTTGTGAAAAACAAGAGGAGTTGTCCGCTGATTTAAAGAATAAATTATCAATAAAACGTTAATTATCCCCAAATAGCGTTAATTATCCCAACGTGTTGATTTTTGAGTGATATTATATCAATAGAAATATGAAAAGCAATAATGTCAATATTTGTTGTTAAAAATATTCAAAACGCACAATAAACGTATTGACAAACAAATGTTTTTTTGTTATAATTTAATTGGAAATAAAAGTAAGAGGTGATAAAAATGGAAAGCGAGAATAACTTTTCATAACCTCGGCGCGCCTGTGTGAATGTGTCGAGAGTTGTGCGTCAATGATTCACACAAGGCTTTTACGTTACGCTAAAAAAATTTAGATTTTTTTTAAAAAAAGTGTAACCAAACAACGTGAAATTACGCTTATATAGGTGAAGAGTAATTTATACGGATTTTGATGTAATTTCCATATATGTTCAAACTCAATTTTAATAACCAAAGGAGGCACATAAAATGAAAACAAGAAAAATATTTGCATTATTGCTAAGTGTCTGCATGTTGTTATCAGTATTTAGTGTTTTAACAGTAAACGCAGAAGACAAATATGCCGATCTTTTTGAACAAAAACTTAATTATTTCTATGATTTATGGAGTAGAGATCTTTATTCAGCACCGTCAAGCTACTGGGGAATACACAGCGCTTTTCCTGACGAACTTGACTTGACTTTATTGTTGTATACCGAAACAGCAAAGAGTTTTACGTTTAAAAAGATTGAAACAGAAGATGTTGATTATTCGGTTGGTGGAGACCCTCCTCATTGGAGTGATGGTGAGACGTGCTTTAGTGGTGATGATTTTTATATTTCATGTCCCGAAATTGATAAAATTGTTGAAAAAAATTATGTTTTCAGAGGCCAAGGAAAATCGTATCTGAGAGCATGTGTTCAGGCTTGCGGTATATCGAAGGAAGAAATAATTGCGGCAAGAAAGAAAGCACAAGAAGATCCAGAATCAATCCGTGAATTGTTGCCGTTTCTGACAGATGAAGAATTTAAAAGTGCAAAAAACTCTAAAACAGGTCTATACATTAAAGGCATCATCCCAGATTATGCAATAGAGGCGTTATACATTAAAGATGATGATGTAGCAAACAGTTTGCTTGGTAGACCCGAAGCGGTATATGTCAAAGAGATCGGAAGAATGATCACTGTTAACGAGCTTAGTTTTAATACTCCCGAAAAATTGGACGAACAATATATTAATTTAGAAGATCTGAATAATTATGATCTGACAACCCCGGGCTTTGGCGCATTTATTGAATGGCGAATAAGAAAAATGGATAGCTTGGATAATTTGTACGGAGAAGTAAACTCCATAAGAGAATACCAGCTTGCAAATCCCAAGCCCCCCTCAACCGGTGAAGAAGTGTACCTCATACCCGTGGCGCTCGTTTCCCTTGCCCTCGGCGCGCTGGTAATATACCCCCGCAGAAGAAAGATAGATAATATCTAAAATCTATAACCTCATAAAAATAACCCCAAGTCTTGTTTTTCAAGGCTTGGGGGAATTTATTATTATACGTTAAAAATAAAAGGCTTACCCATTTCTCTGTTGTCCTTAACGGAGAAATTGCAGCAACAAAAAGTTCCCACAGACCAATCAAACGGTTTGTGGGAATTTTGTTTATATAGGCAGAAGAATGGGAGAGGGAAGGCTCCCTCCGGGAGGGAGCTGGCGCCGAAGGCGACTGAAGGAGAGCGCGTAACAATGAAGTTAAGTTGAACGCAAAGTCACGCAGGCTCCTTCCACCACTTCGTGGTCCCCCTCCCTCTCGGAGGGAGGCTATAGAGCATCCTCTGCATTTATTGCAAGTTTCGCATTTGTTTAACAAATGCATCGGGCTATGCCCATACCCTTATTTTATTTCTCCGATAAGAACATCACCCATTGGAGAGCGAGCCTTTTTGAATGTTGATTTTATTAGAATGTTGTAAATTCAAAAATTGTTGTAAAGTCATAAACCTCTCCGGGTCTGAGTGTGCAGGAGGGGAAGTCGGGACGGTTGGGGGTGTCGGGATAATGCTGAGTTTCAAGGCAAACAGCGTTCAGGGGGACCTGCTTAACTCCTCCTTTGAAGTCGATATCTCCGTCCATAACGCAAGCGGTGTAAAGCTGAACTGCGGGAGAGTTTGTGTAAAGCTTCAGGCGGCGTCCTGTTTTATCGCTTTCAAGTGTTGCACGGTGCTTGATAAGTCCGCAGTAATCTGTAACGTTAAAGTTGTGGTCATAACCAACACCGATCTTGCGGGGAGTTCTGAAATCAAAATCAGTTCCTTCAACCTTTACGATATCCGTTGAGATCTGACGCTCGTCCTGCTGAATGTAGCTGTCAGCATCAATAAAGAGGGTATGATCCATAGCTGAACCGCCGTCATATCCGTTGAGGTTGAAATATGCGTGCTGTGTAAGGTTAACGGGTGTTGCCTTGTCAGTTGTTGCAAGATAGTTGATACAGAAGCGGCTGTCCTCTGTAAAGGTGTAGGTAACCGTTACGTTAAGTGTTCCGGGGAAGCCCTCGTCACCGTCCTCGGATACCAAAGAAAGGATAAGACCTGCGCTGAGATCGTCTGTAAATTCCGTAACGTCCCAGAACTTTTTGTCAAATCCGATCTTTCCGCCGTGCAGACAGTCTCTGTCGCAGGAGTTTGTATAAAGCTCGTAGGTCACTCCGTCAAGAGTAAACTTTGAATCCTTGATACGGTTAGCGATTCTTCCGATAAGCGCGCCCTGATATCCGGGAGAGTCGATATATTTCTGGGGCTCGTCAAATCCGCAGATTATATCATGGAGATCGCCATTACGGTCAAGTGTATAAAGCTCTTGAATGATTCCGCCAAAGTCAAGAACCTTGATGTATTCCCCCTTGGAGTTGGATATTTTATATGACGTAACCTCACGTCCGTCATTGAGTTTTCCGAAAAGTCCTCTTTCAATATTCATGTGGAAATTTCCTTTCAAAATTAATAAGTATAATTACATTATAAACCGATTTTACAATTTTGTCAAGGATATATTGGCATACTGTCCGATATTATAAAAAAATTAAAAAAATAGTATTGATTATTTGAAATAAATGTAGTACAATACACCATAGGTTTCGGCAGTACCTTGAAATTGCCGCTTTTTGTCGTTTGAAAAATGAAGTAGATAAGGAATAAATTATGAGTGATATTTTCGCACTTTTTGATCTTATAGAAAAGAAAAAGCCCACATCAAATGAGCCTCTTTCCCATCTTGTTGTGGGACTTGGAAATCCCGAGGCGAAATATGCAAACACAAGACATAATGCGGGATTTATGTTCATAGACCTTCTTTCATCAAGGCTTGGTGTAAAGGTTGACAGGGCAAAGTATAACGCGCTGACGGGTGAGGCAATTATCTCGGGTAAAAGAGTACTTCTCATGAAGCCCGTAACCTATATGAACCTTTCGGGAAATGCAGTGCGCGCGGCGGCGGATTTTTACAAGATCCCCCCCGAGAATATAATTATAATATATGATGACGTGTCCCTTGACGTTGGTAAAATGAGAATACGCCTTAAGGGAAGCGACGGCGGACACAGAGGTATCAGAAGCATTACGGAGCGCCTTGGAACTCCGAACTATCCAAGGATAAAGCTTGGTGTAGGTCAAAAGCCCCACCCAGAGTATGATCTTAAGGATTGGGTTTTGAAGGATATTCCCAAGGATGACAGGGAGAATTTCAAGAAGGCGGCAGAAAACGCTGTTTCCGCTCTTGAAATGATGCTTGCAGGGGATACCGAAAGGGCGATGAATAAATTTAACTGATAGGTAATTATGATTAGAATTACAGACGAGATCAAACATACAAAGGAATATGCAGAGCTTTCGGGAGTTCTTAAAAATGCAAAGAATACCCGACCTATACTTGTTTCGGGACTTTGCGAGGGTGCGGAGATCGCTTTTGCTCTTTCCGTGTGTGAGGATTGCCGTGACAGAGGCGCGCTTATTGTGATGCCCGATGAAAAGAAGGTAAATCATATGGCGTCAGTGTTGTCTGCAAGGGGACTCAAGGTATGTACCTTTCTT
>JAZQRT010000061.1:0-21013 GCA_045629725.1 Eubacteriales bacterium
CAGTTGGAGTTCTCTTTTCCAATCCACTCTCTTGGTTTTCATTGCACATATCACTCTTACCAAGCACCAAATGATACTTATGAACACTACCATTGAGGCGTAGGATAATTGAAGCATCTATCTTTACTCCTTATCTACAAATTTTTATTTATCGAACTGATTATACCATAAAACAGAAAAGAATTAAAGAATTTATTTGTAACTTTATTCAACATCTTTCCTATGTGTTTGGTCGGTCGGAAGGAACTATTGCTTTTTTCGTCCTTTTGTAATTTATTTTATTCCAAAACAGAGTAATTTCCTATAAATAAAAAAACCACCCTTGATATCATCTTGGGTGGTCTTATTATTTAATTAGTGGGGGACCTCACCGTCGGAGTTATCCGAGGAGCCCTTACCGTCCTTATCATATCTTCCGCCGTTTACGTCTGTTTCATCGTAATTTTCGTCATTTTCGCGGAGATTCTTTTCTCTTTCAAGACGGTCCTTTTCGTCAAGCTCCATCTTGCGGCGGTTTTCCTCCTCGCTGATCTTGCGCTTTTCATCAGCAAGAGCGTATATCTCCTCTGCATTGGGGGAGTCGGATTCCATCGCCATCTTGAACTGGTCTGCGTCCATTACCTCGTATTCAACAAGGAAGTCCGCAACGAAGTTAAGCTTATCAATATGAGCGCGGATAGTATCCTCTGCAAGCTTATATGCTCCGTCGATGATCTTCTTGATCTCGGCGTCGATCTTTGCCGCGGTAGCCTCGGAATAATCCTTGCTTGATGAGAAATCGCGTCCAAGGAATACCTCGGATTCGCTGTGTCCCGAGCCGAAGCATATAGGACCAAGCTCACTCATTCCAAGTCTTGTGACCATCTTCTTTGCGATGGCTGTTGCACGGCTGATATCGCTTGAAGCGCCGCCGGAATAATCACCGTAGGTCACGGTTTCCGCAACGCGGCCGCCAAGGAGAACTGCAATTCTTTCCTCAAGCTCACGCTTATACTCACTGAACTTATCCTCTGTGGGGGGAGAAAGTGTATATCCGAGAGCGCCCTTGCTTGAAGGAACGATGCTTATCTGACGAACGGGGTCCTGTGTGGGGAGGAAATAATTGAGAAGCGCGTGTCCCGCCTCGTGGATCGCCGTATTTCTTCTTTCCTTTTCACCGATCTTATAGGACTTTTTGGGCGTACCTACCACAACCTTCATGGTTGCTTCCTCGATATCGTTCATACCGATAAGGCTCTTGCCCTTTCTTGCCGCAAGAAGTGCCGCTTCGTTGAGGACGTTTGCAAGGTCTGCACCCGTCATACCAACTGTGATCTGAGCTATTCTGCGGAGGTCAACGGTCTCCTCAAGGGGCTTTTTACGAGCGTGTACCTTGAGTATTTCTTCTCTGCCCTTCATATCGGGATAGTTTACCGTTACCTGTCTGTCAAATCTTCCGGGACGGAGGAGGGCGGGGTCAAGAATGTCGGGACGGTTTGTTGCCGCCATAACGATGGTACCCTCAGCTCCTGTAAAGCCGTCCATCTCAACGAGAAGCTGGTTGAGAGTCTGCTCTCTTTCATCATGTCCGCCGCCAAGACCTGCGCCTCTGTGACGTCCTACCGCGTCGATCTCATCAATAAAGATGATGGATGCGGGATGCTTTCTTGCAGTTTCAAAAAGATCTCTTACACGGGATTCACCGACACCAACGTAAAGCTCAACGAAATCCGAGCCTGAGATGGAGTAAAAGGGTACGCCCGCCTCACCTGCAACTGCCTTTGAAAGAAGTGTTTTACCTGTACCGGGAGGGCCCACAAGGAGCACACCTCTCGGGATCTTTGCGCCAAGCTTTGTAAATTTCTCGGGGCTTCTGAGATATTCAACTATCTCCTGAAGCTCTGCCTTTTCCTCATCACAGCCTGCAACGTCCTTGAAATACACCTTATTCTTGATGTCAAGAGCGTTCTTTGCACGGATCTTACCGAAGGAACGTCCGCCGACTCCTCCGCCTGTACCGTTTTTGGACGCCTGCTTCATCATGTATACCACAAGTCCGATAACCACTGCGATAACAAGGAACATTCCTGCGTAGGTCACCCAAGCGGGAGTTGAGGCAGGGACTGTAAATTTAAACTTGATACCGCTTACCGTGTCCGAGGTTGCGGGGGGAGTTACTACCCCTGTTTCGGGTACAACGGTGGAGGAGCCCTCCGTTTCGGGTACCATCGCATCAGCCTTGCCGTCTATATATCTGTCAAATATCTTATCCATAAAGAAATCTTCCGTGATTCCGTCCACAGAATATTCCTTACCGTCAGCGGTCTTTACAAACACCGTGCCGCCGCTTAAATATTTGTTATACTCACATTCAACGATCTCGCCCTTTTCGAAAAAGTCTATTATATCCATTATCTCGGGATCGGGAGTCTGACCCGCCTTTAAAATGAAGACAACAGCGCCTACGATAGCGGCGATGAATACGAGATATATCAGTAACTTACCGATTTTCTTGCTCATCAATTACCTCTGCTTCCTGACAACCTTGTCAAATAATATTTTATTCCAAATGTAAATTAAAATACCATTTTTATTATGATATGTATTTTTTTATTACATCCGGCTTGAGAACGCCCACAAAGGGAAGCTCTCTGTAGTTTTCAGCCACGTCAAGTCCGTAGCCAACAACGAACTCGTTGGGAATGATCTGTGGGCAATAAACGGGCGTAAATACAACCTCACGGCGTGAGGGCTTATCAAGCAGAGTACAGGTCTTTACGCATGAAACACCCTTTGCCTCAAAATACTTAACAAGCTTTGAGAGCGTGTTTCCGCTGTCAACGATATCCTCCACGATAACGACAAATTTATTTTCCCAATCATGCTCAGCGGGAGCGAGGGCTATTTTAAGCTCTCCGGAGCTTACAGTTCCGCTTCCATAGGAGGATGCCTTAATAAAATCCACCTTGAGAGGCGTTTTGATCCTTCTCATAAGGTCAGAAACGAAAATAAGACTTCCCTTAAGCACACAAATAAGGAGAAGCTCTTTATCCGAGCCCTCAAGATCACGGTCAATTTCCGCGGCGATCTTATCTGTAAGATCTGAAAGTGCTGCTTCGTCAACAAGTACGCGCTCAATGTCAAGAGCGTCTTTATTATAGTTTTTCATTTTTACGTCCTCCAAAAAAGTCAAAGCTTCTTCGGGCATCTGAGATCTTCAGAACCACCCTTTACTTTTAGTTTTTAAACAAATACACGTTTACCGCGTACTTGAAAATTCCTTCTGTGTATGAACTGTCCCTTTTATCAAATCCCGCTAAAAATACAATACCATCCTTATCGCATACAACGGGGTAGTTAAGCTTCTCCTCCGCGTCAAGCTCCCTTTCGCTGAGTAGCTTTTTTACGGTTTTCGTCATGCCGCGCACTCTGTAAGCGTCGCCCTCCGACCTTGCTCTGCAATAAAGACCGTTAATATCCTCTATTGTATCAAATGATAACCTTGCTTTCATTGACAATTTGTAAACTTTTTCCGATATTTTGCTCTTTTCTGAGATCGGAATGATCTCCACTGCAAGGTCAAGCTCGGGTATCTCGGTCACGCCGACCTTGAGGGGATATATTCCCCTGTCCTTTTCCTTTTTTTCCCTTGTATCGGGAACAAAGGTGAGCCTGCCCTTTATTATTTTTGCCGCTATCTTTCCCGGCAGACTTACCGCCGAACCGCTTTGGTTTTTCTCCATAAGCTCTGCGACCATGTCATAATGTACGCCATAAAGCGCGCTCGGGCGTCCTCCTGCCCTTTCATATTCCATGGCAATAAGTCTTGTCTTCAACGCCCTCGGGGCACTCATTATATCGCCCTTGTAGCCTTGGGCAGAGGATAGGATAAACTCCCTGTCCGCCCTTTGCGCTCTTGCACAGGACACGGACGCCCTTGAGGCTTCGGGGTTCAGATGCTTCACGTGGGGGATTATATTGTGTCTTATATAATTTCTCGTGTAATCCACCGAGGAATTTGAGGAGTCATATACGTATTCTATCCCTTGACATTCAAGATATTCCGTAATTTCCTCTTTTGTAAATTCCAAAAGCGGTCTTATTATATTTCCTCTGACAGGGGCTATACCGCAAAGTGATGCGCTTCCTCTTGCAAGATTGAAGATCATGCTCTCAAGGTTATCGTCCGCATTGTGTGCCGTTGCAATATACTTTATGTTATGCTCACGGCAAATTTTTTCAAACGCCGAATACCTCAGGTCCCTTGCACATTCCTCAATGCCTTTTTTCTCCTTTTTGGCGATCGCGGGAACGTCCGCTTTCACCGAGAAAAATTCAATACCGCGCTTTTGGCAAAACTCACGGCAGAATTCCTCGTCACGGTCAGCCTCCGCTCCCCTTATCATGTGATTAACGTGGAGGGCTGAAAGTCTTATGCCTCTTTCCTCGGTATATTTCCCGAGAAGATGCAAAAGCGCCGTGGAGTCTGCCCCGCCCGAAAATCCAACGAGCACGGACTCCTCAAGAGGCATATTCTCCATTGATTTCTTGAATTTATTAATAAACTCGCTCATTTTTATTCTTCTCTGTCACTCTTTGTGGCAAATTTTGTAAATTCTCCGTACCAGCCGAGCTTTACGTTACCAAGAGAACCGTGTCTGTTCTTGGCGATGATTACCTCTGCCTCGTCCTGAGCGTTGCTCTTTTCCTTTTTGTAATATTCATCTCTGAAAAGGAACATTACGGAGTCTGCGTCCTGCTCGATAGCACCCGAGTCACGGAGGTCGGACAGCATCGGGCGTTTGTCATCTCTTGATTCGGGACCTCGGGAGAGCTGCGCGCAGCATATTACGGGTACGCCAAGCTCCTTGGCAAGAAGCTTGAGGTTTCGGGAAATGTCACCCACCTCGTTTACTCTGTTATCGCTCTTTTTATCCGACTGCATGAGCTGGAGATAGTCGATTACGATAAGTCCGATGTTCTTTATTCTTCTGAGCTTTGCTCTCATTGCGGAAACGCTCATGCCGGGAGTATCGTCGATATAAATATCGCACTCCGCAAGATAGCTTGACGCCGCCGCAAGCTTTTTCCACTCATCGTTATCTATCTTACCCGAACGAAGCTTATAGCTGTTTACCATCGCCTCACTTGCAAGCATTCTCATTACGAGCTGGGGCGACGACATTTCAAGGGAGAATATACACACGGCTTTTTTAGTGCTTCTTGCTCCGTTTATGGCAAGGTTAAGGGCAAAGGCTGTTTTACCCATACCGGGACGTGCTCCCACGAGCACAAGGTCACCCGCGCCCATTCCGACAAGAACGTTGTCAAGCCCCGAAAAGCCTGTGGGTACGCCCTTGGAATCGGGATCATCTCCCCCTGCCTTTTTGATCTGTGCATAAGTAGCCACAAGAACGTCGCGGATATGCTCAAAGTCACGTCTTACTATATTATCCGTAAGCCCGTATATCTTACCCGCAACGGCATCAAGTACGCTTTCCGCTTCATCCGAATCCGCATAAGCGAGCTCACAGGATTCCTCGCAGACCTTAATAATGGTACGCTTGAGGCTCTTATCCTTTACTATTTTTATATAATCATTAATATTTGATGCGGAAGGCACGATGCTTGATATGGTCTTGATGTATGCAATAGAACGCTCTCTGTCATATACTCCCGATGCAACGAGGGTATCGATAAGCGTTACAATGTCAATGTTACGGCTTGAAAGATAAAGCTTCTGCATTGCCGTGAAAATTTCCTTGTGTTCATCAAGATAAAAATCCGAAACCTTAAGTCCTGATTCCGCAACCGTATCATATTTTTGCGGATCAACAATTATTGAACCAAGCACCGACTGCTCTGCTTCAAGATTAAATGGTATCTGCCTTGATAAAATGTCCATCGTTTCTCCTTTGTTTTGAACATAACTTGTCAACCTTTAGTATAGCACAATTTTCACGTAATTGCAATATTAAAACATGTTTTTTCTCAAGGTAACTTTGAAAAGGTAATAAGCAAACCGCGGAAAAAATCCTGCGTATTCCTCGTTTTCGGACGACCAATGGTCGCCCCTACGGCGTAATTTGTAATTCGATAAATCACAGGTAATCCGCAGTGTTCGCACCGTACCCGTAGGGACAGGCGTCCTCGACTGTCCGTTTATACGCAATTCTTTTTTACTATTCAAAAAAGAAAAACCGATGCCAACGCATCGGTCCTCTTTAGACAACTGTATTAATATCTGATTGCTATGGCTATTTTCCCCGAAAATTGGACTTCACTTACATCCTCTTATAAACCGGTGAAACTACCTTGACAAAAAGGTATTGAATTTACTGCTTTCTTGCTGCAAAACACTCGCTGCAGTAAACCGGTCTGTCGGAAGAAGGCTGGAAGGGTATCTTAGCTTCCTTTCCGCATTCAGTACAAGTTGCTGTAAAGAATTCTCTTTCAGGCTTGCCCTCATTCTTCTTCTTGATGCGGCACTCCTTACATCTCTGAGGCTGATTCTTGAATCCCTTTTCTGCATAGAATTCCTGCTCGCCTGCTGAGAATACGAACTCGTTTCCACAGTCTTTGCACTTCAATGTGATGTCCTGATACATGTTTTTTACCTCGCTTTGCGATAAATGATATTTACTCAAAGGCATAAGCCCCGTTGAGACAACATTATGCGGACCGTTCACCCAAGCTCCGAGGATTTAAGCTTCTTTCTGAGCCTGTATAGGGTGTTATCCACTTTTTTCTTACTGACGCCCAGCTCCTCGGCGATCTCCTCATAAGAAAGCCTGTCAATGAACATCTGCAAAACTTGATTTTCAAAAGGAGTGAGCAACCTCTGTATTCTTTCCCTCCTCACCGCCGCGGAAAGCAATGAAACAGAATCCCCCGTAACGTTCCCCGACGCCTCTGAAAGCCTTGATGCCTTTTCACTTTTGCGCCGTCTTGTCAAAGACTTTCTCTCAAGAGAAATCAGGGCGTTCTTTATACATATCTTAGCATAAAGACCAAAGGTTACGCCCGTAAGCTCGGGATCATATCTCTTTGATGCTCTGGAAAGCGCAAGCAACGCTTCCTGCTCGATATCCTCTGAGGGCATATCTATTCTGGAGGAAAAAGAGAGCACACTCTTTTTGACAAGCCCCTCGTAGATCCTGCAGATCCGCGCAAAAGCCTCATCATCGCCCTTTGCCGCCCTCTGTATCAGTTGGGCAAGCTCCTCGGTGCCGATCTTTTCCATTTTCTCCTCTTTCCCTTTTGTTCTTGGTGAGTTTACAAACAGTATATCATAAATAAATAATTTGTCAATAGTATTTTAACATTTTTTTCGTTTTTTCTACTAAACACCCTTTTTATATACCAAGATAACCTGTATCACCTGTCAAAATCGACATAAATGCCTTATAAACTCTTTCGGGATCTTCCTCAAAATTATGCTTCATGAGCTGGAGCTGGTAATCGTTTTCCATCAAAAATGAAAAGCTGAACACTTCCTCTCCGCCCTCCTTGATAACTCCGACGAGCCTTGTGTTTTTTCCGTCATTATCGATTCTGCTTTCAAGGACCGCTCCTCTTTTCTTGAAGGAAAGATATCTCATGGCGCTTTTTACCGAACGCGCTCTGATATACCCCGAAAGATTGTCCTTGAGCACACTAACAACGGAGCTTCCCTTGGCGCTTATCTCGTATTTAGGCTCCTCGCCGTCCTCGGTTTTGCACATTGTAATATTTTCAACGTCAATAAGCTCCATAAAGCATTCCATAAAATCAATTCCGCTTACAAAATCGTCCTGACGCGCCATATCATTTATTTCGGAAAGCTCAAGGGGCATTTTCACATTATCCAAAAGATACAGAATAAATATCTTTATATCCTCTTTTGTTCTTAATTCCTGCATAATCTTCTCTTTTCTATTTTCTTATAATTTATAGTTTATCGATTTATCCGTTTAAAAGAAAATGTGTGCCTCAGCACACATTTCCTTTTTATTGTCATTATTTGTTAGTATCTTCGGGAACGTACTTAAAGTCCTTATCCTTAGCCTGTGTAAATACAGCCGCTCCGTACCAATTCACGGATACCTTCTTCACGTTGGAAGCTGTTGTATAAAGCGAGCTGAATGTGAACAGGGGCATTACGGGCATATCTTCCATAAGAAGCGCCTCTGCATCGTGGAGAAGCTGAGCCTTCTTTGCGGGATCTGTCTCTGCAAACGCATCCTCGATAAGCTTATCGTAAGCCTCGGAGGAATATCCGGACTTATGGGTTACGTTGAAGTCGTCTACCTGCTGAGAAAGGTCAATAGCACCGCCGCAGAATCCTGTTGCGTAAGGAGAAAGCGCTGAGAACGCATTGTTTGTAAGCTGTGTAAGATCAACTGCGATAACATCGAAGTCGCCTGTCTTATACGCTGTGAGGAACTTATCGTTGATAAGTCCGTCATATCCCTCAGCCTTGTTATCATATGTGTCGAACTTAAGCTTTTCAACACTTACGTTGAATCCAAGCTGCTTCCATACGCCTGCTGCATACTCTGCCGCTGCAACCGCAACCTCGTCCCAACGTCTTACTGTGATGGTGAATGAACCGCTTGTTACGCCTGCTTCCTTAAGAAGAGCCTTAGCTCCATCAATATCACCTGCGCCGATAAGATCTCCGCCATTGTCACGGAAGGTATCTGCCTTCTTGCCGTAGGAAACCTCGTATACGCCTTCGGGAACGATACCCTTGGCAGGTGTACCGATAACCGCTGCAGCCTTGAGGATCTCCTCACGGTCGATAGCCATGGAGAGCGCCTTTCTTACCTTAGCGTTTCCAAGGATCTTATGCTCTGTATTGAAAATGTATGTATGTGTGCTCTTTGTGCCAACCTCTGTGAAGTCGGAGTTAGAAGCGTACTGCTCCTTGTAAGCATTACCAACGTTTCCGTAGATGGAAAGCTTACCCTCTGTGTAGAGGTAGTTTGCAAGCTCACCGAGTGAACCGAATGTCTTTGTCTTTGTCTTCTCTGTATCGTTTTCAATCTCAACGTACTTGTACTCTGTACCGATGTAGCAAACAACACGGTATGTGCTTACGTACTCGTATATTTCATCTTTTTCTGTATCTCTGAGGTAGTTACGGTTACGCTCGAAAACGATAGTTTCATCAGTATCAAATGTCTTGAGGTAGAAAGGACCATTGGAAACAACGATCGCAGCAGCACTTGACCAGTCTGTGATCTTGTCAACAACGTCTGTACGAAGAGGAACAAGACAGGGGCTGGCAAGGTTTGCGATGAACTCATCAAGGTTTACTTCTCTTTCAAATTCAACTCTGATTACGTCTGTACCGGAAGCGTACGCGCCGAGATCGTATATCTCAAGATCTCCTGCCTTTACGGCTCTTGCATTCTTTACGTCATAAAGAAGCGCGCCTGCCTCGGAATAGTTACCGGGGCTGAGCAAACGACGCCATGCGAAAACGAAGTCATCAGCCGTTACGGATACAGTATCCGACCAAGCTGTGTCCTTGATTGTGAACTCAGCGATATATTCGCCGGTCTCTGCGTCCTTCTTAACCCATTCATATGATTTGCAAAGCGCCTTTACGGGCTTGCCGTTTTCATCATACTTGAAAAGACCTTCGTAAACAAAGCTGAGAAACTGCGCTGCAGAATCATCAAGATAAGCATACATAGGGTCAAAGTTTGTGGGCACGTCTGCAAGTGATACATAGAAGGTAGGTCCTGTGTAGTTCTTGTCGATCTCCTTAAAGATATTACATCCGACAAGGGAAGGAACAACCATTGCAAGACACATTACAAGTGCAACGATTTTTGTTGTTGTGCGATTAAGTTTCATAAGACTGAACTCCCTTCATTTCACACGGTTTTGACCACCGATAGAAATACGATTTTAAATATCATACATATTATAGCATTATTTTTTCAGACTTTCAAGGGTAAATTTGCGTCTATTTGAATATTTTAATTTTTCATTTTAATGCACAAATTTCAGCCCTGTTTTTTGTTGGTTTTTACCATAGATTTTGACTCCAATCGGGCTATCCGCCTCCCGACTTTTGCCAAATTCTGTATATTCTGCATGTTTGTGGATATAATTCTTAATATTATTTGATCGGAGGCACCAAAATGGACCAAGAAAAGTTTATAAGAAGCGATCTTGCCGAGGAATGTCGCGCAAGAGCTTTGGGGAAAACCGCCCCAATCACAGGCGTGGATTTTTCCGAGCAATCCCAAAACGATATCATCATTTCCCGTCTTTTCGTTCTTGACAAGGAAGGGGAACGCGCCATCGGCAAGCCCTGCGGCGGTTATGTCACGCTTGGCTTCAAAAACGTCCTTTCAATGGACGAGGAGGAAAAAAGCGAGCTCACCCTTGCTCTGCGCAGCGCCTTTTGCAGCCTTGTAAAAAGCACTCTTGAGCAAGCACCCCGAAAGGTACTTGTGATCGGCATCGGAAACAGGCATCTCACCTGTGATGCTCTGGGTCCCCTTACCGCAGAGGGACTGACCGTTACCCGAAGCATAGCTCTTTGCGATCCCGAGCTCTTCAAAAAGCTCCATCACCTCGAGACCTCCTGTCTGTTGCCCGGAATTTCCGAGCAAACGGGCATTGAAAGCAGCGAGCTGATAAAAAGCGCCGTGTCAATGGCAAAGCCAGATCTTGTCGTTCTTATCGACGCTCTTGCCGCCGCATCGCCCGACAGACTTGTAAGGACCGTTCAGCTTTGCAACACGGGCATATCCCCCGGAAGCGGTGTCGGAAACCGAAAGGAGCGTCTTGACCGCGCCGCTCTGGGCGTTCCCGTTATTGCCGTCGGAGTGCCCACCGTTGTGGACTCCTCCACTCTGGTTTTTGACGCTCTTGAAAGATCGGGAATGACGCAGGACAATATCCCGCCGTCGCTCTTGGAGCTTCTTGAAAACGGAAAGCGTTTTTTCGTTTCCACGGGGGATTGCGATGCCTCGGTGAAAGAGCTTTCCCTTATTATCGCAGACGCGCTGAACGAGGCGTTCTCACTTCCCGCTTGAGCTCGTTTTTTTGAGCCTTTTGCGCATTTTCACCGCAGCGTCCATCGCCCTCAGCTTCAAAGCAACCATGGGATTTACAGCCACAATAAGCCTTGAATAAAAGCGATATCCTTTGTCAGTTACCTTAAAATTCTTGTTTTTTCTTGTAAATTCAACCAATTTACCGATCACCCATTCCTCGGGCACATATTCACATTCCGGACAGTTATCTCCTCTGATAACGAGTTTTTCGTCCATCCTCTCGCTTTTTACCACTCTGTGAAGCACAAGCTTACCCTTTGGGGTCCTGTAGAGCAGAACGTCATATTTTCCTGCATTCCCGCGATATTTCTCAATGACAACGCAATCCCGTCTGTTATACAGCATGGGATACATGCTGTATCCGCTGGTAGAGCTTGCAATTATTCCGTCCTTTTCAAGCTGTTCTTCAACCCCAAGCTTACTTGTAATATCATTCATATGAAATCACCGACCTTCAAAAGCGATCCGTTAAAGATACCTTGTGTCCCGAAGGACATATATACTGAAATCAAGCCAAATATATACAATAAATCTACAAATATAATAAACCAAAACTTAATAATTGTCAAGATTTTTTTGCACTTTGACGAATTTTTTTACCTTCGTGCGCGCAGGTTTTATTGTCATAGGAGGAAGGATTTTCATAAGATATACCGAGGGAGATGATATTCCTCTCCCACCCTTAAGAAAGGAAAACCGATATATGAACGGTATCATTACTGCCTGTGCCTCGGGGGATAAACGGCTGGATTTTGCAGCCGAAATCATCAGTTCCGCCCTCGGAAAGGTAATTTTTCCTACCGAGGAGGCAAAAGAGCCCATTTGTGATGGAATTCTTCTGCCTATACCCACAAAACGCTATCTCGCAGAAAAGCCCGAGGAATTTTCCATACTGCTTTCCCATCTTAAAAGAGGCGGGTATATTTTTTGCTCGGACGCATCCCTTTCCCCCTCGGAATTTGCCGATTATAAAATCACAAGCTACGCAACTGACGAGGATTTCATGGGCATCAACACCATCGCCACCTGCGAGGGCGCGCTTTCGATCATGATAGCCGAAACAGAAAAAACTCTGCGCTGCTCAAGGGTACTGATAACGGGTTGGGGCAGACTTGCCAAATGCCTGTTTTTTATGCTTAAGAGGCTCAATGCCGACGTGGGCGTATGCGCAAGGAGCCGGCAGGCACGGGCTGAGGCATTGACGCTCGGATGTGACTGCGGTGATATTTGCGATATTCCGTATATGATAAAAAGCTCGGATATCATCGTAAACACCATTCCCGCCGAAATCCTGAAAAAAGAAGACGTCACCTGCTCACTTTCGGGCAAATTATTCCTTGAGCTTGCCTCTGCCCCCTACGGTTTTGACAGGGGCAGCCTTAGCGCGCTTGGCGCAAAATGCGTCTTAGCTCCTGCCCTTCCCTCAAAATTTGCTCCCGAGTCCTCGGGAAAGGCTCTTGGGCGAGCGGTATGCCGTCTTTACTCGGTAGATAATACAATATGAAAATATGCTGGGGAGTTACCTCCTCCTTTTGTACTTTACAAAAGATTTACCCCATCCTCGAAAAAATATCCGCCGAAAATGACGTTATCCCCCTTTGCTCCTTCAATTTTCAAAGCACGGATACGCGATTCGGCAAAAGCGCCGATCACTTAAGCACCTTGGAAAAGCTCACCAAAAAGCCCGTAATATCCTCCCTGTGCGACGCGGAGCCCTTGGGTCCCATGCTCAAGCCGGATATTATGGTTATCGCCCCCTGCACCGGAAACACCCTTGCAAAGCTTGCCTCGGGCATTTTTGACACACCCGTTACCCTTGGCGCAAAGGCGCATCTGAGAAACGGAAAGCCCCTTCTCATAGCTCTTGCCACAAACGACGGGCTTTCTCTCAATTTCAAAAATCTTGCAGAGCTTTATAGCAGAAAGAATATCTTTTTCGTTCCGCTTATTCAAGATGATCCCGCCTCCAAGCCCTCAAGCCTTGTATGTGATTTCTCACTAATTCCAAACGCCATTACAGCCGCCATGGAAAACCGTCAGCTCCTGCCCCTGTTTCGTTGATTTTATAGAGGAAGCTTATTGTGGGAGGGTGCTTTTTGTTAAAGTCCCTCCCGAAAAGAAATGAGTTTGAACGGACAGTCGGGACGCCTGCCCCTACAAATTCGGTGCGAACATCGTAAACATTCAAAAGAGATCCCGCCTACGGCACCCCTTGGGGTTTGACTTCGCTCAGGATGACACACCGCTCACAAATAAAATCAATAAAACCGCATCCGGAATTGGGATTTGTTCGTGCCTGCCGATTTTACTCTTTAATAAAAACGCGCCCCTGCCAAAAAATTAACAGGGGCACGAATAAATAAACCGTATCGTTAATTATCTTGCGCGAATTCTCACTCAACGATGGTCATTTTCTTGATTTTCTGTGTAAATCTGGGGCGGTCGCTGAAATCCGTGGGCACTGCGGCGATCTCGTCAACGATCTCCATACCCGCAACCACCTTACCGAATGCGGCATACTGACCGTCAAGGAAGGTAGCATCTGCGTGGCAAATAAAGAACTGGCTTGATGCGGAATTGGGATTCTGAGAACGCGCCATGGAAATTACGCCTCTTTTGTGAGAAAGATCGTTCTTTACACCGTTGAGCGCGAATTCGCCCTTGATATTTTCATCGGCGCCGCCAAAGCCTGTGCCAAGGGGATCTCCGCCCTGAATCATAAATCCTGCGATAACGCGGTGGAAGATAAGGCCGTCGTAAAAGCCCTTCTTGACAAGCTTCTCAAAATTTGCAACTGTAATGGGGGCAACCTCGGGATAAAGCTCAAGGTCAATGATGCCTCCGTGTTCCATTTCAATTCTAACCATTTTTAAAAAATCTCCTTTTTTATATCATTATAATTAAATTATTTACATTCATACCAGTTATTGCCGATATTCAGATCGACCGTCAGATCAACGGAAAGCTTCACGGCGTTTTCCATTTCTCTTTTCAGTATCTCTGCAGCAGCACCGCTGTCCTCGCGCGATGCGTCGATTATAAGCTCGTCATGAACCTGCAAAACAAGCTCCGCGTCAATTCCCGCAGCCAAAAGAGCTTTGTCCGTGTTTATCATGGCAAGCTTGATTATATCCGCCGCGCTTCCCTGTATGGGGGAGTTCATGGCAACTCTTTCTCCAAAGGATTTGAGCCTTGCCTTGCCCGCCTGAAGCTCCGGAATATGGCGCCGTCTACCGAAAAGCGTCTTGGTAAAGCCGTTTTCCGTGGCATAATCTATACAACCCTTCAAATATCCCTCAATTTTAGGGTAGGTTGCAAAATAACTTGCGATATAGGACGCCGCCTGCGCCTTGGTGATCCCAAGATCCACGGCAAGAGAAAAATCAGACATTCCGTAAATTATTCCGAAGTTTACCGCCTTTGCCCTTTTTCTGAGCTCGGGTGTTACCTCCTCGGGCGCGACACCAAACACCTGTGACGCCGTCTCGGTATGGATATCCCCTCCGCTTCGGAACGCCTCGATCATGCTCTCGTCCCCTGAAAGGTGGGCAAGGATCCTCAGCTCGATCTGTGAATAGTCCGCATCAACAAGGACACGTCCCTCCTTTTTGGGAAGGAAAAATCTTCTCAGCTCACGTCCCTCGGGAGTTCTCACGGGTATATTCTGCAGATTCGGCTCTGCTGAGGAAAGTCTGCCCGTCACAGTACCCGTCTGCTTGAACTCGGTATGGACCATGCCCCTGCCGTCCGCAACTCTTATGAGCCCCTCGGTATAGGTGGCTCTGAGCTTTGTGAGCTTTCTGTATTCAAGGATCATGTCAATTATGGGATGATAGGGACGGAGCTTGTCAAGGACCTCCGCATTTGTGGAATATCCGCTTTTGGTCTTTTTCCCCGTAGGCAGCGAAAGTCTTTCAAAAAGCACCTCTCCGAGCTGCTTGGGAGAATTTATATTAAACTCGCCACCTGCAAGATCATATATGCTCGCCTTCATATTCTCAATGCCCTGAAGAAGCATTTCGGAATATTTAAAAAGTCCCTCCGTATCAACTCGGAAGCCTCGGTGCTCCATTTTTGCAAGAACGTGACAAAGTGGAAGCTCAAGGTCATAATACAGACCTTCAAGAGCGTCCTCTCCGATCTTTTTCTTAACCTCAAGGAAAAGCCTGTAAAGAGCATTGGCATCAGTATTTTCAGCTACGCTGCCAAGATAGGTCCTGCAGGAGTCCTCGAAGCTTGGCTCCGACACCTCGGAATTTATTGCATATATTCCAAGCTTGACATCAAAATCTACATAAAAGTCCGAAATTCCAATATCAAAAAGCATATGGTAAAGCTCTTTCGAGTCAAAAACCACGAGTTTTCTGTCCGCCCCAAAGAACTCTCCGATATCACCGAGATTCAAGTATTCGCAAATATAGCACTTCTCACCGTCCGTAAGCCTTGCAATATTTTTTCCGACGTATCCGAAAAGGGGCTTGTCAAGACATATAAGCTCCTCGGCAGAAAGGGACACGTATTCCTTTTTCTCCTCGGGTAATGTTTTTTTCGTTTCTTCTTCAAGACCGAGCTTCTTTATAAACGAGAAAAACTCAAGCTCGTTAAATATCTCCTTCAGTTCTTCCCTGCTTTGCTCCTTCACTCGGAGATCCTCAATTCCCATTTCAAGAGGGACCTCGGTGCATATCGTGGCAAGAGTCTTTGACAAATATGCGCTTTCCTTCCCCGCTTCAAGCTTTTTGGTAAGGGACGCCTTGGGGTCCATTTTATCAAGGGCGTCATATATTCCGTCAAGCGTGCCGTACTGCACCATCAGCTTTTGGGCGGTTTTCTCTCCGACGCCGGGGACTCCGGGAATACAGTCCGAGGGATCTCCCATCAGCGCCTTCATATCAACGAACGCCTCGGGCATGATACCGTATTTTTCAAAAAACTCCCCTCGCGTGTAGGTCTTGGTCTCGCTGTTCCCCGCAAGAAGCACAGAGGTACCCTCACCTATCAGCTGCAAAAGATCGCGGTCGCCCGAAAGAAGATACGCCTCTCCCGCGTTTTCTACAGTTATCCTTGCAACGCTTCCGAGGATATCGTCTGCCTCATAGCCTTCCTTCGTCACCACGTTGAAGCCCATAGCGGAAAGGATGCGCTTGGCATAGGGAAGCTGAGCGGCAAGCTCCTCGGGCATACCGTGACGGTTTGATTTATATTTATCATACATCAGATGTCTGAAGGTGGGCGCTTTCAGGTCGAAAGCCACCACAACGCCCTCGGGCATCAGCTTTTCCGTCTGCGCGAGAATTATATTAAGCATTCCGAATATTGCTCCCGTTTGAAGTCCGCTCTTGTTCGTCAGCGGCTTCACACCGTAAAACGCTCTGTTCAGTATGCTGTTTCCGTCTATCGCTAATATTTTCATATTTTCTCCTTGTTTCTCGTTTTTAGGCTTTCACCCTTAAACCCACCAAACTTTTTTGTAGAAAAGTTTGGATCAAAAAACTTTAACTTACCTTTTTTGTAAAAAAGGTAAGCCAAAAAACTTTAATAAAAGGGAATTTTTTATTGCGCCTTTATTCGTTATTGGCGGTAGGGGAGGGGCTTGCTCCTCCCGAAATGCTTCTTTTTTTAAAATTTTTGAGGGGGATGGGAACTTTTTTCAAAAAGTTCCTTGCAAAAAAAACAAAATCTCCAAAAAGTACAAGGGACTGCGGTGGCAGTCCCCTTTTATCATTGCGGATATACCGATACGTCTTTCACGATAGCGCCGTTGAGGAATTCGCCCTCATAGGTTCTGCCGCTTGCCCAGGTATAAATTCCGTGTCCGCATATATAATTTGCCTTAAAATCGCCCGTATAGCTATCGCCGTTGGCAAAGGTATATGTGCCCTTACCCTCGCGCATATCGTCCTTATAAGCACCCACGTAAACGTCCTTCGTTCCGTCGGAATAAAGGGTGACCATCTTGGCATTATCATCGTTTTTCTTATCGTTTACGTATGCGCCCTCATAGGTAGAGCCGTCGGAATAGGTGAAGATCCCCTCTCCGTTACGCATATTATCACTGAACTGACCCTCGTAACGGTTTCCGTTGGAGAATGAATACTCGCCGTAGCCCTCCTTGAGATTATTCTTGAAGGAGCCTGTATATACGTCACCGTTTGCGAAAAGATACGTACCCTCTCCCCACATACGGTCATAGAAGAATTCACCCGTATACACGTCGCCGTTGGACATGGTATAGGTACCCTTGCCGTTTTTGTGGAGATCCTTGAAGCCGCCCTCGTAAACGGAGCCGTCGCTGTATTCAACTCGGATAACTCCGTTTTCGGTAAGCTCTATCTTAGCCTTGTTTCCATCGGAAAACGTAAGTGTTCCCGAAACGGGTGTACCCTCGGGAGAGACCTTACCTAAAAAGGTAACTGTATAGCTGGTGGCGCTTACGTTATCCTCAAAGGAGGCTGTGAGATATCTGTGTCCTGCGGAATACATGGAGATTATCACCACACCGATGATCACCGCAACGCTGACAAGGGCGACAATAGCCGCCGTCAAAGGAGAGATGCTTTGCTTCACTCTCTTTTTCTTGGGTCTGCCAAATGCCTTGCGCGTTGCCCTTGCCGCCGCTTTTGCCTCGGCTTTTTCCGCTTTTTTTGCTTTTTTCTGGGTTTCCTTTACCGCAGAGGACTCCGTTGCCTTAACGAATTCCGGATTTGCCGCTTCTGCAGTCTGAGGCTTTGGCTTCTGTTCAGCCTTGACCTGCTGCTTCTCTGAGACAGGTGCGTTTTCCGTTCCCTGCTTTTCGGGAACACCGGAACGAATAGCGACCTTCGGCTTTCCCATGCTTACCGCCGGTGCCGCACCCCTTTTGAGGGTTGTAGGTCTTTTATACGTTGCCACCCTCACAGACGTGGGCGGCGTCTTTTTTGTATTTTCAATATTGTTCGTCTTATTTTCGCCGTTCATTTTTTAACTCCCTTTTTTGAATCAGCCGTTCAAAAGATCTTGCAGAAGCTCTACAAACGGACCGCTGAAATGAATGATCAAAAGCGCAAGCGCCAAGAAGAATACGGACGAGATGATAAGGAGCATAATGTGGGTGCCCTTCTTATCAAATTTAAGCGCCGCACGGTGTCTGAGCTCATAGGGAACGTAGAATCTTGTCTTTGCAAAATCAAGCTCCTCGTGGAACACGGGAAGAGCGCTCTTATCCTGTATAACCACCTCATCGTCCTTTTCGTATACTATGGACTTGAACACAACGCCTCTTAGTATCTCCTTTTGAAGGATCTTGTTATTACCATATCCTATCTCATCAAGAGTCAGCGCAGTTTCGGGGGTATAAGCTTCTTCCTCAATAAGCTTTCTTACAAATCCGCCAAGGTATCTTTTATTATACACCGCGATCGCACCTGCAAGCATTATCCCGACAAACAAGCTCCAAACGACAAGCTCCAATGACACAGCCCCTGTTGTCGTATTAAGAACTGCAAACATTCCATCCGCCTCCGCGTTTTCTTATTTCTTAATGATCTCACATCCGAGATACTTCTGAAGCACCTCGGGAACCTTTACGCTTCCGTCCGCAAGCTGATTCTGCTCAACAAGCGCGGGAAGGATACGGCTCGTTGCAAGTCCTGAGCCGTTAAGTGTATGAACGTACTCAACCTTGCCTGTTTCTTCTCTCTTGAATCTGATGGATCCGCGGCGAGCCTGATAATCTCTTGCGTTTGAAACGGAGCTTACTTCCTTATATCCGTTCATTGAAGGAATCTGGATCTCAATATCGTAGGTTCTTGCCATGGATGCCGAGCAGTCCTCTGCCGCAAGCTTAACTGTTCTGAAGTGGAAGCCAAGTCCCTTTACGAGAGCCTCAGCCTTTCCTACAAGCTCCTCGAAAGCCGCGTCACTTCCCTCGGGTGTGGTATACTGCACCATTTCAACCTTATTGAACTGATGTCCTCTTACCATTCCGCGCTCGTCTGTTCGGTAGCTTCCCGCCTCGCGTCTGAAGCAAGGTGTATAGCTTATATACTTACGGGGAAGATCGCTCTCCTTAAGTATTTCATCTCTGTGGAGAGAAACAAGCGCTGTTTCCGCTGTGGGAAGCATGAATCTGCGTCTTTCATCGGGCTGATTGTCAAGCCAGAACACCTCGTCTGCAAACTTGGGGAACTGACCTGCTGTGAGTCCGCACTCGTATCCGAGCATATGGGGAACGAGCATAAGTTCATATCCGTCTGCAAGGTGTGTATCTATAAAATAGTTCAGTAGCGCCCACTCAAGTCTTGCGCCCATGCCCTTATATATCCAGAATCCGCGTCCTGAAAGCTTTGCGCCTCTTTCATAGTCGATAAGTCCGAGGTCTGTGCAAAGGTCAACGTGGTTCTTGGGCTCGAAATCAAAGGTATGGGGCTCTCCGAAGTAACGAAGGGGCTTGTTATTTTCCTTGCCGCCTGCCTCAAGGTCAGCGTCGGGCATATTGGGAAGCGAAAGCATAAGAGCAGTGTACTTCTCCTCAACAGACTTCAATTCCTCGTCGTCCGCCTTGATCTGCTCACCGATCTGCTTCATTCTTGCAAAGATCTCTGTTGTGTCCTTGCCCTCCTTCTTGTACTGGGGGATAGCCTTGGAAACCTGATTCTTCTCCGCCTTAAGCGCATCGTTTCTTGCAATTATTTCACGTCTTTTTGCGTCAAGTGCGAGAATTTCCGCAATTTCCTCTCTTGCGTCCTTACCCTTTGCCGCAAGTCTTTTTATAACGTCATCTGTGTTTTCTTTGATATATCTGATGTCTAACATAATTTTTCTCTTTTCCGTTTTATATTTCTTTTTATTATTTATTGTCTTGTTTATTCTTGATTACTCATTGAAAAAATCTTTTCCGCAAAGCTTGCAAATAAGCTCCTCAAGATCCTTTTCATCCTCGTAATAAAGCTCAAGCTTACGCTTTTTGCCCTTTTCCGTTATCGCAACGGGACGTCCGAGATTGCGTCTGATCCTCTCGGCAAGTATTGCCGTATAGTCGATCTTGATCTCGTCCTTTTCCTCTGTCTGCTCCTCAGACTGCACCTTTTGAGTTCTTGAAAATTTCTTTACAAGCTCCTCTGTCTGTCTTACGCTGAGGTCCTTCTCCTTTACGGTATCCACAAGAAGATCGGCATCCTGTCCAAGTCCCGCAAGCACCTTTGCGTGTCCTGTGGATATCTCTCCGTGCGCAAGAGCCACCGTGGTCTTGGGAGGAAGATCAAGAAGTCTTAAGTAGTTTGCAATTCCGCTTCTGCTCTTTCCGAGCGTTTCGGAAAGCTCCTCCTGTGTGAGTCCGTATTCGTCTATAAGCGCTCTGAATGAGCCTGCAAGCTCTATCGGATTCAAATTCTCTCTTTGGATATTTTCAATAAGCGCCAACACCGACGTTTTTCTGTCGTCGATATCCATTATCATTACGGGCACCTCTTGAAGTCCCGCCATTCTTGCCGCTCTCCATCTGCGTTCGCCTGCTACGATCTCGTAAATTCCCGCTGAAGTCGGACGTACGGTAATGGGCTGTATAAGTCCGTGCTCCGCGATGGATGCGGAAAGCTCCGCAAGTCCTGCCTCGTCAAAGGTCTTTCTCGGTTGTGCCTTTCTCGGTTGTATCTGTGACAGACGAAGTGTGGGCGGTACTGCTGCGCTCGATGCATTATTATTCTCTGTAAATACAGAGTCAAGACCCCTTCCGAGTCCCGATTTTTTCTGCACTGCCATATTATATTTCCTTTCCCATGCTTCTGTATTATTTATTATATTTGTTTCAGGTTTTCACCCTAATACCCACCTACCTTTTTTGTAAAAAAGGTAGGACCAAAAAACTTCTTTTCTAAGGTTTTTTATATTAATTTTATTTGTGCCCCTATTCGTTACAAAGATAAAACGTCATGCTTTCTTTTTTGTAAAAAAGGTGGGACCAAAAAACTTTAATAAAAGGTTTTTTATATTGATTT
>JAZQRT010000062.1:0-1561 GCA_045629725.1 Eubacteriales bacterium
TCACGGGTGAAAACTCTGTTGCAGTTAGATGCAAGGAAGTAGAGAAGCTCAAGTTCCTTCGGAGGGATATCAACAGTCTTTTCATTGAGCTTAAGCTCGTATCTCTGAAGGCTGATTTCAATATTCTCAAATTTTACAACTTCGTTATCACTGGTCTTGGAATGAGCATTATAGCGGCGAAGAACAGCTTTAATTCTTGCGGAAAGCTCTTTCATATCGAAGGGCTTAACAATGAAATCGTCAGCGCCCAGCTCAAGGCCGAGAACCTTATCGAAAACGTCACCTTTAGCGGTGATCATAATGACGGGCTTAGGAGAGATTTCTCTGATTTCGCGGCAAACCTGCCAACCGTCTTTTTTGGGCATCATAATATCAAGCAAAACCAGATCGGGCTCATACATTTTGAAGAAACTTACTCCGTCAACACCGTTGCTTGCGGTCTTAACCTTGTATCCTTCGTTTTCAAAGTAGAGCTTTAACATATCGCATATGTTAGGATCATCATCAACAATTAAAAGCTTGGTATCCATGTTTGTTCCTCCTTATTTGTATTGTAAATTATTAACTTTGTTAAAAAAACTCTAAACTTAACAATTACATTATACAAAGAATATATGAGTTTGTCAAGAACAAACTATGAATATTTTTTTAACTTTTCGAATTAAGATTGAAAATAATAAAATTTATATAGAAAATGGAGTAATTTTTTATGAAACTTGGTATAGTTGGATTACCTAATGTAGGAAAGAGCACATTGTTCAATGCTCTTACTAACGCAGGTGCCGAGTCTGCAAACTATCCTTTCTGCACAATTGATCCAAACGTAGGAGTTGTTGCCGTACCGGATAAAAGACTTGATAAGCTGGCAGAAATGTATCATCCCGATAAATATACTCCCGCAATTATCGAATTTGTTGATATTGCAGGTCTTGTTAAGGGAGCATCAAGGGGTGAAGGCCTTGGCAACAAATTCCTCGGAAATATTCGTGAGGTTGATGCTGTAGTACACGTTGTAAGATGCTTCGAGAATAATGACATCATTCACGTTGAGGGTAGTATCGATCCCCTTCGTGATGTTGAAACCATTGATATCGAGCTTATCCTTTCTGATCTTGAAATCGTTGAGAGAGCTATCGACCGCACAGTAAAGGCTGCAAAGAGTGATAAGAAGCTTCTTGAAAAGCTTGCTGTTCTTGAAAAAGTTAAGAAAGCTCTTGAAGAAGGCAAAAACGCAAGAAGCGTTGACCTTGATGCAGATGAACGCGCATGGCTTGACGAAGCAAGACTTCTTACCTTAAAGCCCATAATTTACGTAGCTAACATCTCTGAGGACGAGGTGGGCGGAGAATACCTTAACAATGAAGGTTACTTAAAGCTTAAAGCTCACGCTGACTCCGAAGGAAGCGAAATTATCGCAGTAAGTGCGCAGATTGAGGCAGAGATTGCAGAGCTTGAGGGCGAAGAAAAGCTTTCATTCCTTGCAGATCTTGGTATAGAAGAAAGCGGCCTTGATAAGCTTATCAAATCCGGTTACGCATTACTCGGACTTATTAGCTTCCTT
>JAZQRT010000063.1:0-2916 GCA_045629725.1 Eubacteriales bacterium
GGATATCAAGATTCTTAACCTCTATTTTTCTGAAGCCTATTCTGTCAATAAGGTCATCTGTGTCGGTTTTTGCAGTTACTGTATAAAGATTAGGAGTATCAAGATCCCAAAGAGAAACGTCGTTGATAGTAACCTTTGGAGTTTCTACCATTCTTGTTTCATAACCGTCAAGAGTAATTTCACCGTTGTAAATAGATACATCACCTATTTCAACAGTCAAGGAAGAGCTTACAGTATTCTCGCAAGCGTTATAAAGCTCAAGCTTTGCACTTACCGTAGCGTTCTTAAGGTCGTCGGAAAGCTCGTAAACGATATGATTTGTACGGATAGCAATTCCCTTTAATTCGTGAGCGGAAACGCTTCTTGCAATACCGCCGTAGTTAAACCAGTCCGTATATCTCTGAGGGAAGGATTGCTCATCAAATCTACTGTCGGCGCGGACAACAAGAGTATGCTCTCCTGCTGCAACCTTATTTACAACGAATTCAAACTCAGTAAACGCGCCATAATGCTCACCAAGCTTAACGCCGTCAAGCCATACGGTTGCAAGAGTCATTACGCTTTCAAATTCGAGCAAAAGAGTGCCACCCTCTGTGTCGAATTTTCTCATATACCAGCCACAGCCCTCGTAATTGAGAAGACGAAGCTCGTTATTCCAAACAGAGGGAACGATAACGGTCTCACCGTCAAATCCATTCTGCCAGCCCTCAGCCTCACCTACGTTATCGGGGTCAAGCTTAAAGCTCCAGGTGCCGTTTAAGTCTATCACGTTTCTTATCTTGTGTTCGTCAAACAATCTTTTCATTTTTTATTCTCCTTAAATATTGTTTTAAATATTTCTTTTCTTTATTTTACCATAGATACATTGTAGATTTCAATTATTATTTTAAATTAAGGGGTTTTTTTTGTTTTTACTTGACTTTTTTTAGAAAAAGACTTATACTTTTATCATAAAATTATCTTTTTTGGAGGATATTATGAAGATAATCGATAAAAAAGCAGTTGACGTAAAGATTGCCTATATCGGCGGAGGCTCCCGTGGTTGGGCATGGGGACTTATGAGCGACCTCGCATCCGCAGATGACATGAGTGGATGCGTATATCTTTACGATATTGATAAGGATGCGGCTAAAGCAAACGAAATAATAGGCAACAAGTTCAACGATTGTGAGGGGGCAAAATCCAAGTGGAGCTACTACGCGGTGGAAACACCAAAGGAGGCTCTTACAGGCGCGGATTTTGTAGTTATATCCATACTCCCCGGCACTTTTGATGAAATGGAATCCGACGTACACACCCCCGAAAAGTACGGTATTTATCAGCCCGTTGGTGACACAACAGGCCCCGGTGGCATCGTACGCGCTATGAGAACTATTCCTATGTTCGAGGAAATAGGCAGATACATAAAGGAATTTTCACCCAACGCGTGGGTAATAAATTATACAAACCCCATGACCCTTTGCGTAAAAACACTTTACAACGTGTTCCCCGAGATAAAGGCATTCGGTTGCTGTCACGAGGTATTCGGTACACAGGGACTTCTTGGCTACGTTATCGAGGAATATTTGGGCGAAACTGCCTCACGTGAAGAAATAAAGGTCAACCCTGTGTCTGTAAATCACTTTACCTGGCTTACAAGCGCTTCCTATCACGGAATAGATCTTTTCCCTTATTACAAGGAATATTGTGAAAAATATTCCGACGGCTTACCCACAAAGGCTGACAACAACTGGATGAACAACCATTTCTCCAGCCAATTCAAGGTAAGAATCGATCTTTTCAGACGCTTCGGCTACATTGCGGCAGCAGGTGACCGTCACTTGGCAGAATTCTGCCCCGGCAAATGGTATCTTGAAAGCCCCGAAAGAGTACACGAAATGAAATTTGCATTGACTCCCGTAAGCTGGCGTAAACAGGACCTTGCAAACAGACTTGAAAGAAGCCGTAAGCTTCTTAGTGGCGAAGAGGAGGTAAAGATTTGGAAAACAGGAGAGGACGGTGTAAATCAGATGCGTGCTCTTCTCGGTCTTAAGGACCTTGTAACAAACGTAAATATCCCCAACAGAGGACAGATTCCCAATCTTCCCTTGGGCGCTATCGTTGAAACAAACGCTATCTTCCGTTCCGATGAGGTAACTCCCGTATTTGCAGGAAATATCCCCACAGAGATACATTCCTTGATCTCCCGTATCTGCGCAGAGCAGGAAGCAGTATTTGATGGAATTACACGCCGTGACCTTAAGGCTATCTTCAACGCCTTTTCATCCGACCCCCTCGTTACCTGCGATATGAAGTCAGCAGAAAAAATGTTCAAGGAAATGGTGCTCAACACCAAAAAATACCTTGGCGACTACGATTTAAGCGAGATTGAGAAATAAGATAAGCTATGACAAAAAAACGGCACTCCTTTTAGGCAGGTTCTCATAAGGATGTTTACAAATTTCGGCAGAAGGTCTTTTCCTTCTGCCGATTTTGTGATATAATGGTGTGGGTGATGAAAATGGATAAGGAAAAAGAATTGCCGAAAAGAAAACCAACAAGACTAAAAAATTTTGATTACAGCTCCGCAGGTGCATATTTTGTTACGATATGTATTAAAGACAGAAAAAGGATACTTTCGGATATTATCAAACCGGTAGGGGTCGGCGCCTTCGACGACCCGCAAATACAATTAACAAAAATCGGAAAAATCACCGAAAAATATTTATTATCAAGCGAAAACATACCCGGTGTTAAAATTGATCGATACGTGGTTATGCCTGACCACATACACGTAATTATCTTTCTTTATCCCGACGAATATGCATCACACAAGGACGGGTCGTCGAGGGCGCCGACCCCTACCAACGAAATGTTACCGCATATTGTTTCTACGTTCAAACGGTTTTGCAACAAAGAAATTGGAAACAACATATT
>JAZQRT010000064.1:0-6237 GCA_045629725.1 Eubacteriales bacterium
CAGCCTTCGGCCCTGGTCGCAAGCACAGCTTGCTTCCCGCTTTGGCTAAAAATATGCCACCGGCATATTTTCTTAACGCGTCGCGCCCACCCGGAGGGAGCCTTTTGCTAAACCCATTATACCACAAATCGGCAGAGGAAACAATCTCTCTGCCGAAAATTATGTGTGTCCGTAGGGGCGATTCATGAATCGCCCGTTTTTTGTTTTGCGTATTTCAGCGGGCGATTCGTGAATCGCCCCTACAAAATACAAACATCCTTGTAGGGGGCGACGTCCTCGGCGACCCGAGAACAAACACCGCGCACAAATCCCCCCACGGTGCGCCGAATACACAATGCAAATTGTTGTAAGGGAGGATATTATCCTCCCGTTTTAGCCTCTCTAAGTCAAAACCTACAGGTAGGGGTGATCCTCACGTTTTTCGGATAATCTGCTGAAATAAGGGAAAGTCCGTGGAGGGTGATCTCAAAAAATGGGAGGTCTTGGAGGTTGCCGTCGATTATCTCGGCATATCCCTTTCCAAGAGTAATACCGCCGTGACAGTTACCCTTTTGGGAGATATAGGAGGCGAGGGTTTCAATAAGGGTTGAAACGGCGGCGCAGACGATATCATCGCCTAAGGAAAACTCTGCGTGTCCCTCAGCCTTGAGATAAAGCTCACCGTTTTGCCGAAAGGTGATATCTATCAAAGTATTCCTCCTGTCATTTTTGCTCTTATCTGTTCCCTCATTTTTTCAATGCCGTCAAAGTCCATAATGTCAAGGAGCGCAAGAGCCTTTTCCTCATTTCCCGCATCGAAGACTCCCATTGTATAAAGCTCCTTTGCAAGCTCGTTTTGTGAAAGACGGGAATAGGGGTTGCGCTTTCTTGCCTTGATGTCGATATCAAACACAGGACGGCGGTAGAGAGTTTTGCCCTCAAGAGAAACGGCGGCGTTTTCGGGATTCAGAAGGGAATTGTCAAAGGCGACGAAATCGTATCCGTCCTCATTGGCGCCGACGATCCTGAAGGTCCTGCTTTCGGTGTAGAACTGACGGAGAAGCTCGATCACAAGGGTTATCATCTTCACAAAGGCTCTGCCCGAGGCGGCGATCATATCACGGGAATTTTTATTTCCCGCCTCCTGAAGCGCGGCGATGGCGGAAGCGGCTGTAACTCCTCCCGAAACCGACCCCTGTGAAAAATCACGGTTGCAGGAGGTCTCCTTGAGCTCCTCGATCTTTTGATTTTTGAGGGCGAGATATACGTCGGAAAAGGGCGTTACTGTGATCTGGCGCAGTCTTTCCTCGGATATATCCCCCTCCACCTCAACGATGCGGCGGTCAAGGTCGAGAAAATCGTTTTCGTTGATGCCCATGCTCTTTTTACCGAAATATCGGATCCGCGTAGCCCAGTCCATATTTTCAAGAAGGTTCTGATCCATCTTGTCGATATAGGTCTGAGGATTTTTTGTGATGGCGATAATGCCAAAGCCGAAGGGCGTTCCCTCCTCGGGGTAAAGCACGTCAAAAACGATGGGGTAATATCCGTGGTTATACCAGCCGCTATCGGCGTAAAGAGGATCGTTTTCCGAGGAATACAGAAGGGTGTCACCGATAAGCTTACAGTAGTGTAGTACGCTGACGCCGTTTATGAGCTTCTTGTAGTACCAATCGATAACGAGGAACTTATCATCGGTGTTCACAGCGTCATCATAGATATAAGTGCCAAGCTCAATGACCTTATCCTCGGTGGTGAGAAGCTGCTTTTTTGCCGAGGGATAGGCATCAAAAATGCGGTCCTTGTCAACAAGATTTACGATGAAAAGGTTTGCGGAGTCCTGTATATCGGTAATTCCCGGCTGCCAGAATATATTTAGCACGTCGATGCGCCTAATGTCAACGTCGCCAAGACCGTTTTCCTTCAAGCTGTTCCAAAAAACTCCGTAGGCGGCAACTCCGTGCTTGAGCTTATACCAGTTGTTGTCGGAATAGGTCTTTTCAAAGTCCGTTTGCCCCAGAATTACGGGGAGCACGGAGGATATGAGCTTTGCGGTGTCCTTGTCGTCGGCAGAGCGGGGCAGACATACGGGCTCGGGAAAGCTATCCATGATGTCCGCGTGCTTGTTGATAAGCGAGTTGAAAAGCCATGCGGAGGCAGGCTCGGGAGAGGAGGGATTGCTCTTTTTGCGGAGCACTTCCCAGTGCCTCAGACGCCACCACTGCTCGTCCTCAACGATCCTGTCCTCAAGAGCGCGCTTGCCCTTTTTGTATTCCTTCAAGGTGTCAAGGGCAGAAAGTATTTTTTCATGTGTAATATTTGTTTTTGAATTTTTTGTTGTATTTTCCATAAATTCTCCTTATAAATAATAGTGCGCTTTACAATGAAATGGTATCACATAAAAAATCCAAAGTAAATGACAAAACTACCGAAAAATATCGGAGAAAAAATTTTCCTCCACCCCTGTTCCCCCTTGAAATTTGGAGCGATATGTGATATGATAATTGTGTATATTTATATATTTCAACCGAAGGGGATCATATATATATGGAAAAATTGTTGGAAATTTTTAAAGATATCGTGGATTCGGCACTGACGTACTTTTCTATCATGTCACCGAAGGACGTTTTTGATATTATCCTTGTAACGGCGGTTCTTTATTTTACTTTTAAATTCATAAGAGACAGACGCGCGGGAAAGCTTATCGTCGGAGTTATAATACTTGGAATTGCGAATATAGTGTGTAACTTTTTTGAAATGTCCACGCTCAGATTCATACTTGAGCTTGTATTTGAAAACGGACTTTTGGCGATCGTAATCCTGTTCCAGCCCGAGCTTCGTTCCATGCTTGAAGCAGTGGGCGGTGAGCCGCTTCGCAGCTTGAAGCGCGGTATCAATATGGATCAGAAAAAGGAAAGCGCCGAAACTCTGGGTATGATAGAGGCTGTTTGCGATGCGGCGGTTGACATGGCAAAGACAAAGACCGGCGCGCTCATTGTTATCGAAAGAGATACGAAGATCGGTGAGATCGCAAAAAGCGGTGAAAGGGTTGACGCCATACCCTCCAAATATCTCATTGAGAATATCTTTTTCAAAAATTCACCCCTTCATGACGGTGCGATGCTCATAAGAGGCAACCGTATAGATTCTGCGGGATGTCTGCTTCCTCTTTCAAACAATCAGGAGATCATCAGAGACCTTGGAACCCGTCACCGCGCGGCGATCGGAATGAGCGAAAACAGTGACTCCGTTGTAATAATCGTATCCGAGGAAACGGGTAATATATCCGTTGCGGTGGGCGGAAAGATAACAAGAAACTACGTTTATTCCACTTTAAAGAATTATTTGACAAAGCTTCTTGTGGTCAGCGCACAAAAGGCAAAAAAGCCAACGGCTGTGAAAAGCAAGAAAAAGAGCGATAATGAGTAAAGTGTTAGGAGATCAATATGGAAAATGAAAATCTTATAGAAAATACGGAAAACACCGTGATCGCAGAAAAAAAGCCTCCGGCAAAAAAATTCCACACCAACGTGTTTACTTTCGTTCTTTCCCTTGTGGTCGCTGTTTTTCTTTGGGTGTACGTAATGAGCGTTGACGCGCCCAACTCCGAGCAGACCTTTTACGGAGTGAAGGTGTCGGTGAATAATATAGAGCGCCTTAACCAAGAGTCGGGACTTTCCGTTGTATCTGAAAATGAAAATATATACATTGACGTGGTGCTTCAGGGAAAGAAAAGCGTTCTCGGAAAGCTTTCTCCCGATGATATCAAGGCATACGTTGACGTCAGCGCCATAACGGAGGCGGGAACCCATTCTCTGGAAATAAAGTATATGCCGTTCCCCGGAGGCGCGACCTTTGTGAGTGCATCCTCGGGAACCGTGTCGATGGTTGCGGATATCACAACCACCGTGAACATTCCCATCAGTGTAAAATTTGAAAATTCCATCATACCCGTAGGATACAGCGTGGGTGATATCGTGCTCAATACCGAACACGTTACGGTAACGGGCGCAAGAACGGACGTTGAGAAGATCGCTGAGGCGGTGATAATCCTTAATACGGGAACGCTCACAAGAAGTGTAACCGTCAAGGACGTTCTCCCCGTTCTTTGCGATAAGAGCGGCGACGAGGTAAGAAGCGAATACGTAAGCTACAACAGAGAGTACGTTGACGTTTACGTTCCGATATACCTTGAAAAGGAGATCAAGATAAAGGTCGGATATCAGCATGGATATTTTAACGAGAAGAATACCTCGGTCATTCTTTCTCCCTCAAAAATATTGGTTCGCGGAGATGCGGAGAAGGTTGAAGCTCTCGGCGACAGTATCACTGTTGGAAACATCAATGAAAAGACAAACTCAAATTCCTTTGTGTTTGATATAACCAAAAGCATGCTGGGTGATGGAGTTACGGTGGTTACGGGAACCTCAAAGGTCATAGCAACCGTTTCCTATACGGGAATTGAAGTGATGGACTTTTTGGTTGAGTCTGAGAATTTCAAGGTGAATAATCCTCACAAGATTAATTATTCTCTCGTTCAGGACGGAGTAGTAATAAAGCTCAGATGTCCCACGGGAAAATTGGGATACGTAAATAATGAAAACGTGGAGGTCCTCCTTGACCTTTCAAATCTCGGAAGCACGGAAAATACGGTTTCCGCAAAGCTTGTCATAACCTTTAAGGGAGAGCTTGCGGGAGTTGCGTATGAGCTTTCCGCATATTCCGTTGACGTTGTGATCGAGCGATGATATGAAGACCGTAATTGTAAGAAATATCAGTCTGCCATATAAAACGGACAGCAGCGAAGCTATTGGGATAGCTACCTCACGTTTTGAAAAATGCGTGGGAAGGGGCACGGTGAAGGGTGCCTACATCAATCGCCGTTCCGTAGACGCAAGAAAGAAAAACGATATAAGATTTATATATTCCGTGGGAATAGAAGCGGAAAAGCTCCCTGCAAAGAGTAAGCTTGATGCTATGGATGCCGCTATCCTTGAGGATGCCGCAGGCGTACCTAAGCAGGGAAGCACAGCCCTGAAGGGGCGTCCTCTCATTGTGGGAATGGGACCTGCAGGTATGTTTGCAGCTCTTGTTCTTGCATCGGAGGGATATGCACCCATAGTCATTGAAAGAGGAAAGTGCATAAAGGATCGTCAGACAGATACCGAAAGATTTATAAAGGAAAGGGTCCTTGATCCCGAGTCAAACGTACAGTTTGGAGCGGGAGGCGCAGGTACCTTCTCCGACGGTAAGCTTATGACGAGGATAAACGATCCGATATGCAGATTCGTTCTTGAAAAATTTACGGAGCTTGGCGCGCCGGATAGCATACTTGTAAACGCAAAGCCCCATATCGGAACGGATAATCTTGTGAAGGTGGTTGAAAAAGCCGAGGAGGAGATAAGACGCCTTGGCGGTGAGGTGCACTATTCCACCCGTTTTCTTGGAACGATAGAAAAAAACGGTGAGGTCACGGGTGTTCTGACCAATAAGGGCGAGATACCCTGCGGAGCGCTTATCCTTGCTACGGGACACAGCGCAAGGGATACCTATAAATACCTTATACAGAGTGGATTTGAGGTAACTGCAAAGGATTTCTCCGTCGGAGTGAGAATAGAGCATAAAAGAGAGGATATAAACCGCGCCATGTACGGAGATGCGGACCTTGGTATCCTGTCAAATGCGGAATATACCCTTTCTTACCGAGAGGGTAAAAGAGGAGTTTACAGCTTTTGCATGTGTCCCGGAGGAACTGTGATCGCGGCGGCGTCCGAAAAGGGCGGCGTTGTTGTAAACGGAATGTCCTGCTATGCAAGAGATCTTGAAAATTCAAATTCCGCTCTTGCGGTATCAGTTCTGAAGGAGGATTACGGTCAGACGCCCTTGGATGCCATAAATTTTCAGCAGAAAATTGAAAGAGCTGCCTTTGACCTTGGCGGCGGTGACTATTCCGTTCCCCTGCAGACCTTGGGGGATTTCCTTGCGGGAAAAAGCGGCAGCGCACCAACAAGAATACAGCCCTCATATATGAACGGCAACGCCTATAAATGCGCGGACCTTACCCTTGGAGTACCGGGCTTTGTCAGTGATATGCTGAAAAAGGGAATCGGTAAATTCGAGCGTCAGATCAAGGGCTTTTCCACTCCCGATGCTCTTTTATCGGGATACGAAACAAGGACCTCGGCGCCTGTCAGGGTAAACCGAGGGGAGGATCTTCTTGCCACGGGCACAAAAAATATATATCCCTGCGGAGAGGGG
>JAZQRT010000065.1:0-12981 GCA_045629725.1 Eubacteriales bacterium
AAGTTTGGAAATTTGTACGGAGTGATAAAGTGATGGAAAAGTAATCGACCGCCCTTCTCAAATAAATTCAAGATACAAAAAAGTCTGCGTCTTTTTTGACGCAGACTTGTGTTTGTCAGATTTTCTTTTGACTGTGCTTTATTATCCCTCCGTCAAATTTTTTCTTTTACCAATCTGTTACAGTCCGCATTGACGGTACAACTCCTCAATGCATGGAGATTTGTATTCGATATACTTATTAATATCATTCGGGAACAGCTTTGCCGCCGTTTCCTTTACCTGACTGTACCTTTTGACCGCCTCGGGATTCCCGCGCAGAAAATCTCTGAACGTAATATGTCTGCGCAGTTCTTTTGAATCCTGCGGACACACGTACAGATGATGCGCAGTCAAATGGGGCTTATCCGAATATTTGAAAGCCTCTCTGCCCTTGATACCAAGGTCACCCTCGTGGATATAGCCAATGGCGTTAAGCCTTTTCACGACGTCATCAAACACCGAATAATCACGGATAACCACGTCAATGTCAATACAAGGCTTGGCGGACATTCCTTTGACCGAGGTACTGCCAACGTGCTCGATGCTGATAATCAGATCTCCAAGTGCCCCCTCAAGCTCTGCCCGTATCATCTCAAACGCAGTTGCCCACGCCTCGTCATAGGGCAGAACGATCACCGTTTTTGTTGTCATTAAAACTTTATCACAACAGGCGCGCCGCCAAAGGAGCTGATAGTCGCCGTTACGTTCTGCATATAAAACACCTGCGTGTTACCGTCGTTCTCGTTATACATACCGCGGAGGTTGGGATAGGCATCGAGCATGGATTTCTTCGCTTCAAAGCGGTCGTCCTCAACAAGCTCGCACGCTACGCGGATCCACGCGCCGTCCTTGAATGCGCAGATCTCCGCCTTGGGATTTGCCGCAAGCTGCTTTGAGGTGGGCTTGACCTTGCCCGTCTGTATATAGAGCTTGCCCTCAAACTCGTTCACCGTGCCGAATGGGCGCACTCTCGGCTGATCGCCCTCCACCGTTGCAAGATAATAAACCTCTGCTTTTTTCAAAAAATCATGTACTCTTTTCATGGTTGTTTCTCCTTATGTTTATTTGATTGCCTTAATCGTATACGTTGCGCCCCAATGGTTCAAAACCTCCACCGACGAAAATCCAGCCTCAAGGAGTGCCTCTTTTTCATGTTCTACAGTTAGAGGCGTATCGTAGTGGTAAAATTCATTATCATCAATTCCCTGTTCTGCCTTTAAGTCGGTGAGGGCTTGTCTGTGTGTCTGTTCTTCTTCATCGGACAGGGCAAAATAGTCTGTCAGTATGAAATAACCGTTCTCTTTTAGTGCGGTGCGGAGCTTTGTGTACAGCGGAATCTTCTCCGCTTTTGTAAAATGGTGCAGGCTTTCCACCGATACGGCGGCATCAAACACATTCTCACCAAGAGGTACGTCAAAATACGAGCCACAAATCAAGGTGATATCCTTGTCCGCAAATTTACGCTCCATCTCAGCCAACATTCCTCCTGAGAGGTCTATTCCCGTAATTTTTGCCAAGGGGTTAAGCTGATAATAAAACTCTAGCTCCAAACCCGTACCGCAACCAAGATCAAGCACACGGCAGTTTTCGGTGCGGGGCAACATACTTGCCGTGAAAGGATAAAATTCCGTTGCCGATTCGATATCGTTCAGCATATGCTCGTCATAGCCGTCGAGTCGGGCTTCAAAGAAATCGCTCATTTTTTCGAGCATGGCGTACCTCCGTTAATTTGTAATTTCCATGTCAACATTTTCATAATGAGTACATCAGCATACCGAGCCCTGCCGATATAAGTATCATCAGTATCGGGGACGGCTTTTTCTTAAACACAAGTTTTCCAACAAATGCGATCGATATTAATATGGCAAATATGATAATGCCCTTGAGGTCTATCGCAAGCGTATCTCCTATGCCGCTAAAACCGATAGCCGTGCTCATAAGCATCGTGATTCCCGTTGCGAGTATGAGCCCCACGACACACGGACGGATACCGCCGAGAAATGCCTTGACGCCTGCGTATTTCAGCAAATTGCGTATCAAAGCCGCGATGATGAGGATGATGATAAAGGATGGCAATACCACTCCCAGCGTAGCGAGAATCGAGCCGAGAACACCGCCCTGTGACGAGCCGACGAAGGTCGCCATGTTGACCGCGATAGGGCCCGGCGTGGACTCAGCCACGGCAATCATATTGAGCAGCTCTTCCTCGGTAAGCCAACCGTACATCAAAGTTTTTTCTCTGATCAGCGAGATCATTCCGTATCCTCCGCCAAAGGAAAACGCGCCGATCTGAAGGAAGGTGAGGAACAATTCAAGATAGATCATTTCTTTTCCTCCTTCCCGAGCTTATCAAGAAGATATACCGCAACACCCAATACACCGCTGATCAGTATGTAAAATATCGTCGAGAATTTCACAGCAAACAGCGAAAAACCGACCATACAGATAATCGTTGCCGAAATAATGATAATGTTAAACACATTTTTCTTCATCTGCTTGAACATCCTAAGACCTGCCGAAAGGATCAGATATATCACGCATATCTGAATCCCCTTGAAAGCGTATGCAACCAATGTCAGCGAAAGAAACGCATCCCAAAACAACGATATCGCGTAGATAATAACAAACGGCGGAATACAAATTCCGAGCGTAGGCATAATTGAGCCGATAATTCCGGCATTTTTGTATCCTATGTAAGTTGCCGCATTGATGGCAATCGGACCGGGCGTGGATTCGGCAATCGCCGCCACGTCCAAAAACTCATCCTTTTCAAGCCATTTCTTTTTTTCAACGAACTCGTTTTCGAGTAGTGCGATCATGGCGTATCCACCTCCGAAGGTAAATAAGCCGATTTTCAGCATTGTCAGAAAGATCACGAGATATTCTTTTATTTTCTTCACGAAAGCCTCCATTTATTTCCTTGTCATTCACCCCCACGGGTCAAAATCTGCTTTTAGCCCAAACGAATAATTCTTGATAGCTTACAAGCATATCACTTCTAAAAATTATAGCACAAATTCTGTTGTTCGTCAACAGAATAACAATACAAACACAAATCTTCCATGAGGAGTAACTAATCATTTCGGGAGAGGTTTTTGTTGACACTACAAGAAAATCATGATATAATATACTTGTAAAAATACATTTGAGGAGGGAGATTTATGGAAAACAACACCAATACGGATAATTTCAAAAGCATAAGTGTTGCACCGACCTGTAAAGAAAACGGCACGGTTGAAGAATTTTGCCAACCTTTAGCCGAACAAAAATGCAAAAATAACTGCAAAGCGTTTCTCAAAAAACACAAAAAATCAATTTTAATTTCTTTTGCGTGCCTTGTTTTGGCAATAGGACTTTTCTTTGCAACAGAGTATTTTATTCTTTCCTTCCACTATTCCAAAGCGATCAAGCTGATGAACGATGGCAACTATACAGGGGCTTATTATCACTTACAAGATTGTTACGGTTTTAAAGACAGCGCGGAATTGCTAAGGGACTATACCGTTATTTCTGACAAAAAAACAATTACGTATTATGACAAAGACGGAAGCTTGGATCACAAGATAGAATATGAATATGATAAAAGCGGAAAATTGATGCTTTGGGCTCGGTATGACAAAAACGGAAGCTTGACCTATATGCAAAAATACGAATATAACGAAAGCGGCAATTTAACCATTGACGCTCGGTATGACGAAAACGGAAGATTGACATCCAAGCACAAATACGAATATAACAAAAACGGCAATTTGATCCTTGAGGCTTGGTATGGCAAAAACGGAAGCTTGGTTTGCAAGTACGAATACAAATATGACGAAAGCGGCAATTTGACCCTTGAGGCTAAGTATAACGAAGACGGAAGCTTGGTAAATAGGTACGAGTTCGAATACGACGAGAGGGGCAATAAAACGCTTGAGGCTCAGTATAACGAAGACGGAAGCTTGATAAATAAGTACGAATTCGAATACGACAAAAACGGTAATAAAACTCTTAAGGCTTTTTATGACGAAAACGGAAGCTTGAATTACAACTGGAAATACGAATATGATGAAAACGGAAATTTGACACTTAAGGCTCAGTATAACAAAGACGGAAGATGCGAATACAAATACGAATTCGAATATGACAAAAAACGGCAATGAAAAGCTTTCGGCTAAGTATTACGAAGACGGAAGATTGATAAATAAGTACGAATTCGAATACGACAAAAACGGTAATAAAACTCTTGAAGCTCAGTATGTCGAAGACGGAAGATTGGATTACAGGCTGGAATACCAATACGATAAAAATGGCAATTTGACCCTTACGACTCGGTATAATGAAAATGGAAGCTTGGTTTTCAGGTTGAAATACAAATATGACAAAAACGGCAATCAAACACTTGAGGCTAAGTATGACAAAAACGGAAATTTGATTTTTAAGTACGAATATGAATTCGACAAAAACGGCAATCAAACACTTGAAACTAAGTATGACGAAAACGGAAGTTTGAGTTTCAAGTGCGAATACAAATTCGACAAAAACGGCAATTTAACGCTGCAGGTTCAGTATGACGAAGACGGAAACGAATATAATAAGCGGGAATACGAATACGTCAATCCAAGAGTTATATATTGCCCGACAGGCAACTGAAAAATTACTTAAAATGACTTCACAGATGCCGTTTTAATAATAGCGAGAAAGCTGATGCCGACTTTTCAGAAAAAGCAGTTGACATCTCGGTTGTTTTGTGATACCATTATAAAAACAGATATGGTCACCGGAGGCATGTGCCGTAGCACAAAAATGCCGGATTAGGTGTCCGAGTGAGCTCGGGTTATTGTTCAGACAATAGCCCGAGCTTTTATTTTACAGGAGGCAAATATGAAAAATACAAAAGTTACCCTTGTTCCCTTGACAGAAAATGACCGCGAACAGTTTATTCTTGATAACCAATGGGCATTCAAGTACGGCGCCATGCAGGAGTTCGGAGAGCGGGACGATCACCTCGATTTTGACGGGGAGATCATTTCCCGAAAGACCATTGAGCGTTGTATTGACGATGTGCAAAACGAAGTTTACCGCATTGTCGTGGGGGGCAAAAAAGTGGGCGGTGTGATACTGAAGATCGACCGCGAGACCCACCACAACCATTTGGAGATACTGTTCACATCACCCGAGGAGCACAGTAAAGGTATCGGCTACGGTGCATGGCTGGCGGTGGAGGCGCTCCATCCCGAGACAGTGGTTTGGGAAACCTGCACACCCTATTTTGAAAAGCGAAACATTCATTTTTACGTGAACAAGTGCGGCTTTCATATCGATCAGTTTTGGTGCGAATATTTCATCCCCGACCACGAAATGCCCAACGATGAGGATGAGGACCGAGGTCCCGATGAAGGACCCGACGAAATGTTCAGGTTTGTAAAGGTGATGAAAAATCCCCTTCAAAGTTAACATGAAAAAACAAAATCTCCCCCGAGATGAAAATCATCGTTTCGGGGGAGTTTTTTCAGTTTATCACATATTTTTTCATAGGTTGTAAAACCATTCTATTCTATAACACCTTTTCCATATAAACCTTTTGCGGCACAAGGCCCTGTGCTTCATAGAACCTCATGGCTGAGGGATTGCAGCTCCACACGTTTAAGGTAAGATTATAGCATCCGCTATCCCTTGCAAGCATTACTGCCGCCTCATACAGTTTCTTTCCTATATGCTTTCCGCGCAGCTTTTCCTCCACGCACAGATCATCTATATATAAGGTCTTTATATCGGTCAGTACGGAATTATCAACGTATTGCTGATATATACAGAAGCAATATCCCATCACCTCGTCATTTTCATCCGCACAAACGAGTATGGGACGGCTTTCATCCTTTAATATCTCCTTCAATTCGTCTTCGGAATACTTTCTTCCGACCTTGAAGATATCCGGTCTGCCCTCGTGATGCACAAGACAAACCTGTGAAAGCAGGTCTTCGATTTTAGGTATATCCTTCTCTTTTGCCAATCTTATCATAGTTTCACCATTAAAGCTTTTCCGCAATATCAAATATGAGTCTCTCCGTCTTTTCCCAACCAAGACATGGGTCGGTAATAGATTTTCCGAAAATATGCTCCTCGGGCTTGCACGCGCCATCCTCAAGGTAGCTGGAAATTCATTTGCATGGTTTTGTGCCTCGTTTCTTGGGCGATGATTTACAATGATGGGATAGGGAGAATTCCCCTACCCCATCCTGCTATTCTTTGATGATAATTATAATTTTTTGATATCAGCTTCAGTTATGATCTTGAATCCGGCATCCTTAAGAGCAACTTCTGCCACATCGTTATTCTCAACGCGGAGAACGACGTAAGCATGCTTTTCCGTACGCGCCATAAATGCATAGAGGTACTCTACGTTAATATCGCCCTTATCAAGAACGCCAAGAGCTTCTGTGAGCTTTCCGGGCTCATCGCTGATCTTAACACCAACAACATCAATGACCTTAATTAGAAATCCGTGCTCTGCAAGTACCTTTTCGGCAGATTCCTCATCGTTTACGATCATACGAAGAATTCCGAAATCCTGAGTTTCCGCAATTGAAAGTGCGCGGAGGTTGATATTATTGTGAGAAAGGATATCGGTTACCTCAACCACTGTTCCCTTCTTATTCTGAACGAATACTGTTAACTGTTTAATAGCCATTGTAATTCTCCTTTCTTATATCAGCTTACGCTTATCAATAACACGAACTGCCTTACCCTCGCTTCTTGCAATGCTCTTGGGCGGAACAAGATGTACGGAGGGATTGATTCCAAGCATTATCTTTATTGCATTCGCAAGGGATTTCTCCATTGCCATTACCTCGCCGACCTTATCTGTGAACTTATCGGGAGTCATTTCAACGTTAACGTCAAAGGTATCGTTGTTCTTTACTCTGTCAACAACTATCTGATAGTTGGGCTCGTATCCTTCCTTCAGAAGCACTGTTTCGATCTGGCTTGGGAATACGTTTACTCCGCGAATGATGAGCATATCGTCTGTTCTTCCCATGGGCTTTGCCATCTTTATAAGTGTACGTCCGCAGGAGCACTTCTTTCTGGAAAGAACGCATATATCACGGGTACGGTAACGAAGAAGCGGGAACGCTTCCTTGTCAAGGGATGTAAATACAAGCTCACCCTTGCTTCCCTCGGGAAGAACCTCACCTGTTTCGGGGTCGATGATCTCCGCAAAGAAGTGGTCCTCGTTTACGTGCATACCTGTATGCTCGCTGCATTCAAAGGCTACGCCGGGACCTGATGTTTCGGTAAGACCGTAAATATCGTATGCCTTGATGCCAAGGGATTTCTCTATGCCCTGACGCATTTCCTCTGTCCAGGGCTCTGCTCCGAAGATACCTGCCTTGGGCGGAATATCCTCGGGCTTATATCCCATTTCCTTGAGTGATTCTCCGATATACGCCGCATAGGAGGGTGTGCAGCAAAGAATCGTTGCCTGAAGGTCTGTCATAAACTGTATCTGACGCTCGGTATTACCCGATGAAAGAGGAAGTGTAAGGCAACCAACCTTATGGGATCCGCCGTTAAGTCCGGCCCCCCCTGTGAAAAGTCCGTAACCATACGCAACCTGACATACGTCCTTCTTTGTTCCGCCAACCGCAACGATAGCGCGTGCGCAGCAATCCTCCCAAAGGTCTATATCCTTTTGTGTGTAGAAAGCAACGACTCTGCGTCCCGTTGTTCCCGAGGTTGACTGAATTCTGACACAATCCTCAAGGGGCTTTGCAAGAAGTCCGTAGGGGTACGCGTCGCGAAGATCCGCTTTTGTAAGGAACGGAAGCTTATAAAGATCGTCAATGCTCTTGATGTCATCGGGTGTAACACCCTTTTTGTCCATAAGATCCTTGTAATAGGGTACGTTTTCATAAACGTGCTTGACCTGCTTTATAAGTTTTTCCGATTGGAGAGCCTTCATTTCCTCTCTCGGCATTGTTTCAAATTCTTTTTGGAAGTAGTTTTGCTGTGCCATTTTTTTGATCCTTTCTGTTTTTTGAGCCGTTGCTCAGTTTTTTGTTTGCTCGGTGTAAAGAAACAATAGAAAAGTCCTCTGCATCCGAAAAGAATACAGAGGACGAGAAATCTTAATCCCGTGGTACCACCTCAGTTTGCCTCCACCTCACGGTGAGGGCCTTTTCAGGTACTGACATACCCAAGTTCTGTGACGGGAACACCCGTTGCATCCTACTACGGATCTCTCCGATTCAGCGCACTGCTAACAGAATGAATTCGAGAAGGACGCCACCCTTGCCTCGCACCAACCGGCAATTCTCTGAACGGCTCTTTCCAACCTACTGGTTTCTGATCCTCGCATTTGTTGTGAGTATTGTATCACACTAAAGTACTAAAGTCAATAACTTTTGAAAAAAATTTTCATTTGTTTTTTTAATTGTTTTCTTTGTAGCAAGAGAATATCTCCTCTGCCCTTTCCTCATCTTTTGCCTTTTTCTTTGTTATAAGGCTGACAAGAGGAACAACTACAAGGGAAACTGCCATTGCGCAAACGCCCATATCGGGGGATTTGGCAGCTGCCGCACTGAATCCCGAATTAAGTGATATCACAAGCGTTGCTCCGCCAAGTATCAGACGCGAGGTGCTTCCTATAAGGTATGCTCCGCAACCGATAACGATACAGAAAATGGTGGAGATAATGGTTCCGCGCTTTATAGCTCCTTTATCCTTGATGGCATAGAATTTACCTATCATTTGAGGAAGTCCCCACGTACCAAAGCTTGTGAGCATGATATTTACACAAAGGAATTTGAATGCCGATCCGCCAAATATATTCGTAAGCTGCTCACCTGTGGTGGGGTTTGGATCTCCGGGAAGGGATTCAAAGCTTCCGAGATTTTCAATAAGTCCTGTAAGTCCGCCGACTGAGTCATGTGAAAGAACTGCAACTACAAGGCAAACAACGCCTACGAGCATTATTCTGTCTTGAATTTATCTCTTAAAAATATTTTACAAAAGATATATCTCGGGCATACTATATTGGCACAAAACAATACGTCATAAAAATTCGGAGATTATTATGGATATTATAAAGGTCATATTAACAACACTTTTATCGGTCACGTCTCTTTTTTTGATCGCAAAGATCATGGGACACAAGCAGGTCTCCCAGCTTGACTTTTTTGACTACATCTGCGGCATTACCATCGGTTCTATTGCCGCCGAGCTTGCAACAGAGCTTGAAGAACCGGAAAAGCCCCTTATTGCTCTTATCATTTACGGCGGTGTATCGATCCTCTTAAGTCTGCTCACCCACAAATTTCCAAGGTCGAGAAAATTCATAAACGGCACTCCCACCATATTGATGTCGGATGGAAAAATATTCCGAGAAAATTTGAAGAAAGCAAAGCTTGACCTTTCCGAGTTCATGCTCCTATGCCGTGAAGCAGGTTATTTTGACCTTAGTGAGATACAAATTGCCATCTTTGAGCACAACGGCAAGCTCTCCGTCATGCCTAAAAGCGCCTGCCGTCCTCTTACCCCCGAGGACGTTAATATTGTTGTGCCAAACGCTCGAATCGGTACTGAGATAATTATGGACGGACGGGTGATGGGAGAAAATCTTGTAAGACTCGGAAGAAATGAAAAATGGCTGGAAACCCTCCTCAAATCACAGGGCTACAAATCTCCGCGTGAGATATTTCTCGGTATTTATTGCCAAGCAGATGACAGTCTTTCTCTTTATCCGAAATTATGAAAAAAACATATTGAATTTTTTACGGATCACTTGTCAATAATACTCATAAAACACAGAAAGGAAACTAATAATATGATCGAACAAGACACCGTAAAACTACTCCGCGAATGTGATGCGGGAATAAAAATGGGGATATCCTCCATTGATGACGTACTTCCCTACGTAAAGAGCGACTCCCTAAAAAAATATTTATCCGATTGTAAAAACGAACACAATAAGCTGAACACGGAGATCGAGGGGCTTCTTGACAGATACCATGATGACGGCAAGAACCCTAATCCCATCGCCAAAAGTATGTCTTGGTTGAAAACAGGGGTAAAGCTCGGAATAAATGAGTCTGACGGTACTATTGCCGACCTTATGACCGATGGATGCAATATGGGTGTAAAATCCCTCAACCGCTACCTCAACCAGTACGAAGCTGCTGACGAGGTTTCCAAGGATATCACCAAACGCCTTATCAACCTTGAAGAAAAGCTCACCACGGATATCAGGGGATATTTATAATAGGCGTTTTTTGTAAGGCTTTCTACCGCATATAAATATTACCCCCCGACAGAATTTTCCTGTCGGGGGTTCTTATTCTGACAAACGAATTTAAATTTCATACCTTTATTCTTCTGCATATAATTCGTCATAATACCAACATATCGGGTTTTCATGGATGTATTTGGATATTTTATCATAATCGCTCCGGTCGCGTATGATGTGATCGTAAAATCCCCGTTGCCATATGTTTCCACCGTATTCTTTATTGCAAAACCATTTGAATGTCGATACAAAATGCGGTACGAATGAGGTTTGCCTTGTAGAGCCGAGATATAATCTGCCGCCTTTTGTCTGTGCAGATTGTTATAAAACATGCACCTGTTGTGTTGTAATCAAACTCATTTAATCCAATTTGCTTCCTTTTCGGCAACTCATTTTCATTATTCATTATTATCACCCATCACGTCATATAACAAAATCGGCAGAAAGAAAAGTCCTTCTGCCGAAAAGTTTAATTATAAATTTATCTGAATCATTCAACCACTACCGTGCCGTCCGGCTTTACGGTTACGGTCATTCCTTCCTTGACATATTCAAGGAACTCATCGCCAAGAGAGTCGATAACGGGCATTTTTGCGTTATCAAGCCACACGTCCGCAAGTATAGCACCTGCCGCCGCAAGTGAATCAATGGGCTTTGAAAAGAGCATGCACGCAGGCTGACGGTTCATTGAGCACGCACAGTAAAGAACGAGTCCTCCCGTGGTTGAACCGATAGTCTGAGGAAGGCACAGAGCCTTACCTGCCATCTGCTTACCAAAAAGGTCCTTATTGTTCTGATCTGAGCAGGTTGCGCTCTTATCGCCAAACTGCAAAGCCTTTTGGAATGATGCAAGGGTATTGAGTCCCTCATGGGATACCACTGCCTCGGCACTTACCGTACCCTCGGCTATTACTCTGCCTTTAAATTCCTTCATTTGCCGTTTCCTCCCTTCGTGATCTGTTCAAGTATTTCATCGTCTGTATAGTATCTTGCCGTCGTATATGTACGAAGCTTATTGCTTGAGGTAATTACAGGCATCTTACCCGAAAGGGGATTATTCATATACATAAGGGGGCAGATATATGACGTGATAACACCCGTAGCCTTAAGTCTTTGAGCATACTCTGTGTTTTCAAATTCCTTGAGGACAGCGGGGGCTGCTGTGAATACTGTGGGGATAACCACCTTCTTCTTGCCCGATGCCTTGAGTCCTGCTTCCACCTTGTCTGTCCAGTCCTTAAGCTGCTGGAGTGACATATGGGGACATCCCATAAAGCAAAGCTTCGGCTTTGCCGCAAGGTCCTTCCACATAATTGGATACTCTTTGTAAACTCTTTCAAGCTCCTCATCATCAATAACGTAGGTCTTTACGTTATCTGTAAGAAGCGCCATTCCCTGCTCCTTTGCCTCGGGGGTGAGTTTGTCAATATGATAAAGTCCCACCGCTCCGTTTGATGCCGTTGCCGCACCAAAGTCCTTGAGATAGGTCTTTGTTGCATCATCAAGCTCTGTTCCGAGCCACTTGTCAAGACCGACGATATAGGGCACTTCCTCCATTACCTTCATTCCGATGGCAGAACCGAGAAGCTGTGCCTCGGGCTTTTTGGTGGTCCTTATCTCAATTATCCAAGTTGCGCGTCTGCCCTCATCGGTAAGAAGTCCGAAATACGGAACGTAGCCAACGACCGACCCCATGATATCCATAATGCCCGAGTTTCTGTTACATCTTGCGCCAAGCACGGAGTTTGCATAAACCACCGCCGAGGATTCCGCCCATGAAAGCACCTCTCCCTTCTTCGGCACGTTGCCAACCTCGTCCATATAGCAGGTACAAGTGAAGGCATCCTTTTCCATAAGACCGAGCTTTGTAAGCTGAGCTTCATAGAAGTCCTGACGGGAGTACATAAAGTTCTTGAAAATGAAATTCTGCAAAAGGTTTGCGGGTACTTTTTTATCAAGAGGACGGGGGTCAACTGAGAAGGTCTGCTTTGACACGTCCCCCGACTCGATAAGCTGATTCATAAGATCGTATACGGGACCGAGCGCTTTAAGTCCGAAGGAGGTTACAAGGTGGTTATGCTTCCCCGTTACGGGAACCATTTTTTCAGCACCGAAGACCTCTCCGTATTTGATAAGAGTTTTCATGACCTTGGCAAGAGTTTCGCCCTGCTCGCCGTCAAGTATCCCTTGCTGTTCTTTTGTAAGTAACATCTTTATCTCCTTCCTCATTATATCTTCATACATACGTCCCATGCGCCCCAGATAACGCTTCTGAGGTTACCGACCTTCGCGGCGTCGCCTATAACGTGTACGTTCTTTCCCTTTGGTGCAAGGGGTGCGGGATTATATCCAACGGACATGATAACGGAGTCCGCCTTGATCTCAAATATCTTTCCTTCCTTAACCTTGACCACAACAGAGCCCTCCTTGATCTCCTGAAGACCGGTTTCAAGGTATACGGGAACCTTATTGGTCTTGAAGCAATCTCTTAAATAACTTGTGTTTGCAAGACAGATTCCCTTTGTGGTGATAAGATCGTCCTGCATTTCAACGATCGCAGGCTTCTTGCCCTGCAGGAAAAGCTCGTATGCGATCTCGCATCCTGTAAGACCGCCGCCGATGATCACAACGTTTTCTCCAACCGTCTTATTTCCGAGGAGATAGTCAACGGCTTCGAT
>JAZQRT010000066.1:0-5874 GCA_045629725.1 Eubacteriales bacterium
CGTTCTTGACGTTGTTAAGGCGTATGAAGAAGCAAGCGGAGTTGAGGTCAAGTACGAGATAGTTCCCCGCCGTCCCGGTGATATTGCAACATGCTATGCAAACGCTGAAAAGGCATGGGAGCTTCTTGGATGGAAGACAGAAAGAGATCTTGCAAAGATGTGTCAGGATTCGTGGAATTTCGCGAAGAATAACATGTAAGGTGTTATGATAACAAGAGAGGATCGTACAACGATACACCTTGTGAAGCTTTTGGAGGAAAGAGGACTTCGCATAGCGACAGCTGAATCCTGCACGGGCGGATATTTTGCATCAAGGATCATATCGGTGCCGGGAGCATCAAGGGTGATTGACGGAGCCTTTGTTGCCTATTCGGACAAGGTAAAAAACGAGGTTCTCGGAGTACCGTGGAGATATATAAAAAAATATACCGCGGTAAGCCCCTCGGTTGCGGGAAGTATGGCACTTGGCGCAAGGAAAAGAACGGGCGCGGACGTGGCAGTTTCCACAACGGGATATCTTGGACCGGAGGGAGAAAAGGTCGGTCAGGTCTATATCGGTATATCAACAAAGCATGACACGGTGGTGTATTCATTCGAGTTTGGCGGATACCGTGAGACGATAAGAGAGCAAGCGGTGCGAACGGCAATGCAACTGGCAATAAAAGAAATAAACGACAGATGGAAAAAATAAAGCTTACAGTAATAACGGGCCCCACAGCTTCCGGAAAAAGCGCGCTGGCAGAACGCCTCGCGCTTGAAACCGGAGGAGAGATCGTTTCCTGCGATTCGATGCAGATATACAGGGGCCTTGATATAGGAACGGCAAAGCCAACGCCCGAGGAAAGAGCAAGAGTGCCCTACCATATGATCGATATTGTAGATATGGATGAGGAATATTCCTGTGCAGATTTTGTAGAAGCGGCAAACGCGGCAATAAAGGATATTGCCTCAAGAGGAAAAACGCCCATTCTTTGCGGAGGTACGGGGCTTTACGTTGAAAATATACTTTATCCAACGGAGTTTTCCACTGCAGGTGCGGACGAGGAATATCGTCGCAGCCTTGATGTATATACAAACGCCGAGCTTTACCAAATGCTTAAAGAGGTGGATCCCGAGAGTGCCGAGGCAAATCATGAAAACAACAGAAAAAGAGTGGCAAGGGCACTTGAGATATATCATTTGACAGGAATAACAAAAAGCGAGTGGGACCGTCAGTCAAGAAAAAAGGATTCTCCCTATGAGGTTCGCCATATAAGTCTTGTGGCATCGGACAGGGAATATCTGTATGAAAGGATCAACCTGCGAGTTGATAAAATGATGGAGTCGGGGCTTCTTGAGGAGGCAAGGCTCGTTGATTTTAAAAAATGCAAAACGGCAGCCCAAGCCATAGGATATAAGGAGCTTCGGGGATATCTTGAGGGTGAGATAACTCTTGAGGAAGCACTTGATAACCTTAAAAGATCAACAAGAAATTATGCAAAACGCCAGCTTACTTGGTTTTCAAGATATAAGAGCGCGGAATTTGTTGATATTTGCAATAAAACATGAGAAAATAAAAGGAATACCCGATAATATAAAAGGAATACCCGATAATATAAAAAATGGATCTTAATTATTTAAAAAGCAAGGGAATATATATACTTACCGCGCTTATCTCCATATTTTTGGTGATGTATATAGGATTTCAAATGAAGATCACGGCTGATGACGAGATATATACGGAGGTGGTTGACGTAAAGACTGTTTCCGTTTATACAGAGCTTTCGGGATATCTCTTCCTTAACGAGGAGGAGCTGTACCTTGAGGGCAGGGACGGAGTTTGGTTATCCCATATCACTGATGGCACCCTGGTGGATAAGAATACCGCTCTTGGCGCAGTATACGAAAAGGAAAATGCAGAAAGAGCGGATAAGATCAAGGAAATAGACAAAAAGATACTTATGCTTGAGACCTGCATGAAGGCTAATCAAGGAATAATCGGCTCTAAGGAGTACGATAAGGCGGTGCAAAGCGCGTATCTTTCTCTGATGAGCTCAGGAGCGCAAGGAGATTTGTTCAGCGTTCGCAGTGAAATGAACAAATGGCTTATGGCAAGAGGTAAAAAGGATATTGCCATAAATATCGTTGCAAGCTACAATACACAGATAAATGCGCTTAAATCACAAAGAGATGAACTCATGGACGGTTTAGGAGCGGGAACTCCGCTCAGCAATGTTCAGTCCGGCAGATATTATGCAAGTGCCGACGGCTACGGGGCGTATTTTTCCTATGAGCTTGCAAAAACGGGAACCTACGATGAAATAGATTCCCTTTTAAAAAATGCATCGACTCTGAAGGCGGGGAAGGAGGGTGCAACCTCCTGCGGAAAATTGCTGTATTCAGCAAGGTGGTACTTTATCACTCCCATGGCTGAGGAAACGTCCGAGCTCTTTAAGCAAGGAGCATCGTATTCTGTGGAGTTTGAGGAGAACGGCGGGAAGACCTTGTCACTTACTTATGAGAAGACCTTGAAGTCTCTTGGAAATGATACGGTGTACGGCGTATTTTTCTGTACGGATATGCCGGAGGATTTCGAAGCGGTGAGATTCCAGAATGTAAGGATCAAAACTGTTGACTATGAAGGGCTTTGTATCTCCACGTCAAGCGTGAGATATCTTGACGGCGAGGTTGGAGTATATATCGCAAAGGGCAGTAAGGCTGAGTTCAGAAGAGTGAAGATAATCGCGGAGAAGGACGGCAGCTATATCGTAAAGGGTGCGGATACGTTTACAAGGTATGACGCTGAATATGAGTACAGTGCGCTGTACTTAACAAGATACGATACGGTCATAACCTCGGGAAAAAATATCTATCAAGGTAAATATATAGATATGTCAAGGTTTTGATTATAAAGAGAGGTAATTGAAATTGATAAGCGCAAAGGAATCTGCAAAAAGATTTTCTGAGTATAAAAGAATTATTGAGGAGCGCAAGGAGGAGGGCAAAAAGCAAGAGAACGTCATCCTTTTATGTGCAACTAAGACGGTCAGTGCCCAGCGGATAAACGAAGTGAGGGAATTGACAGGACTTACTCATATCGGTGAGAACCGAGTTCAGGAGCTTCTTGAAAAATACGACGACCTTAATAAGGAAGGGCTTGAGATACATTTTATCGGTAAGCTTCAGTCCAATAAGGTGAAGTATATAATCGATAAAGTCAGCATGATCGAGTCCCTTGACAGCCTGTCTCTTGCCAAGGAGATAAACCGTCAGGCAACAAAGTACGGAATAAAAATGGACGTGCTGATAGAGGTGAATATCGGCAAAGAAGCAGATAAAAGCGGGATCATGCCGGAGGATATATATACCTTTATAGACGAGGTCGTGAAGTACGATAGGCTGAATATAAAGGGGATAATGACAATAGCTCCAAGGTGCGATAAAAAAGAGGATAAAATTAAATATTTTGAAGAAACTTACAAAATATTTATTGACATTTTGACAAAAAAACCTCATAATATAAATATGTCTGTTCTGTCAATGGGTATGACGGACAGTTATGAGGAAGCCATCCTGTCGGGAGCGAATATCGTCAGGATCGGAAGCGGGATATTTGGAGAAAGATCTCCCGCAGCTGTAAAATAAGGTGAATTTTTCAGAGAAATAATAAATATTAACGGAGGAAAGAAAAATGGCAATCAAGGGATTTAAGGATCTTTTCAACAATGATCGCGAAGACGCGGTAAACGAAGAGGTTGAGTACGAAAGAGATGAGGAGTATGAGGGTGACGAGGTGATGGAGGAAGAAAAGGAGTCCGATAACCTTGAAATCAGAGTTGTACGCCCCAAGAGATTTGACGAGGCAACAGAGATAGCAAACTATCTTCTTAACGGATGTCTTGTGTTTTTGAATCTTGAATCAACAGACAAGGCAACGAGCAGAAGACTTCTCGACTACCTCATGGGAACGACCTACGTTCTTCAGGGAGAGCTTCAGCCTGTGTCTTCAACAGCCTTTATTATCAGTCCCAGCGGAGTTGATATTTCAGGAGCATTGACAGGAGATACACCTGCAAAGGCAGAGCCCGTATCAAAGCCCACCTCAAACGAAGGCTTCGGTGACCTTTAAGAAAATGTGTGAATAGGCTATAAGGCGGTCTTTGACCGCCCTTAGCCTTTTTCAAGTAATTTTTAAAGGGCTTTTTGCCAATACTTCCGTTACAGCAAAACGGTTTTTTTAAGGAAAAGATAAATAATGTTGGATCTTATTTTTGTATTCGTTCTCGGAATGTTCTACGTAACCTTTGCATCCTTTTTGATAAGGATGATCTTTTCGTGGATCGCTCCGGACAGTGATAATGCAATATATCGCACAGCGTATTTCTTTACGGAGATATTCGTTGCTCCGGTAAGAGTATTCATGGAAAAGCACAATATCCTGACAGACTTTCCTATTGATATGTCATATATGTTTGGATATCTGCTTTTTGTAATACTTTTCACAGTGCTCACGGCATTTGCTGCTTGAGCTGAATAAAATTGAAAACAATTCTTGAGAACTCAAAAGGCAGAGCGGTTTATGATCTTGCCTTCACGGAGCTTTCAAATTAAAAATATAATAAAATTCTGTAAATAGGCTCGGAAAGGGTGTTCTTGCTGTAAGGAAAAAAGAGAACGAGGGCTTAAAGCAGAAAGAAAGGTGACAAAATGCTTCCCCCATACGAACTTAAAAATAAAAAGAAATTTCCTGTGGTGCTTCGCGGATATGCGCAGTCAGAGGTTGATGAGCATATAGAATACCTGATAGAAAAGTACACAGAGCTTTATAGAAAAAACGATGAGCTTGAGCGCCAGATAAGACTTCTCACCTCAAGGCTTGAAGAGCTTGAAACCAAGGAAGATGCTATCAACAAGGCAATAGTTGGTGCACAGAAGCTCAGAGATAAAATAATCACAGAGGCAGAGAGCGAAGCTGAACTTATCACGACCACTGCAAAGCAGAGTGCTGCAAGAATAATTAACAAATTCGAAGATAAGATATATTACGAAAAAGCCACTCTCCATGCCATGATGGAGCAGGTTTCGGACTTCAAAGCGCAGATGCTTGAGATGTATGAAAATCATATAACACTTCTCAATGAGATAGCGCCGGAGGAGGTAGATCCCGAATATGATCGTTCCGACAGTGCATATGTTTCAAAGATAATGTCGGATATAAGACGTGCCGCAAACGAATCGTTGAAGGAAGACGACTCTCAAGCAGGTACGGACAGCTTTAAGTCTGGGCATGATGCAGGTGAATTTGCACCTGTAGACGAGCCGGAAGTAAAGACGGAAGTCAAGGCTCCCAAATTCCGCAGAGCAAGGAGAACGCCCGGAGGGCTCTCTCAAAAGCTTGAGAAGATAATTGAGGAAGAAACAGGTACACCTGCAGAGGCAGAGAATGATGCACCTGCAGATAGTTCGGATGAAACAGAGGAAACTCTCAAGGAGCTTTTTTCTGAATAATAAGATAAATAAGATAATAATATACAAATTATACATAATCCCGAGAAAAAACGGGAGTCGGAGTTTTAATCCGATAAGAGAGGAGAAAAAATGGCAAAGGACTACACATCAACACTTAATTTGCCGGGAACCGGATTTTCAATGAGAGCAAATCTTCCCGAGCGTGAACCGAAAATGCTTGAGGAGACAACGAAGAAGGATATATTCAACAAAATGGTTGCAAGAAACGAAGGTAAGCCTTCTTTCCTTCTTCATGACGGCCCTCCTTTTTCAAACGGTAATATTCACATGGGTACAGCACTCAACAAGATCCTCAAGGACTTTATTAATAAGTCAAAGTCCATGACAGGATATAAGGTACCCTTTATTCCCGGCTGGGACAACCAC
>JAZQRT010000067.1:0-2316 GCA_045629725.1 Eubacteriales bacterium
ATGCTCTCTGTCTTTTAATTATTTTATATCAGTCGAGATCGTATATTCTGTACTGGCTGTCCTTGCTGAGCTTGAGCTGAGGAGTAACAATTCTCGTGAAATCCTCGTCGAGCTTAACGATCCACTGATCGCCTGCAATGATTTCGCCTACGTCCTCGCGAAGAATTACCTCGAATTCTTCCCACTTTTCCTCCAGCTTAAGCTTAAAAACTGCCTTTCCGAAGTTTGCTCCTACGTCCTCGCCAAGCTCCTCGGGAGCGGTGTAGCTGACCGCAATAGCGATTGCTCTTGAGGTCTTTTCCTGCATAAGCTTCTCTTCTCTCTTTTCAGCAGTCAAAAAATCAAAAATTCCCATAACCTAAATCCTCCGTTAGATTTGTTTAACACGTTGATTATATCACATCCCCGCCAAAATGTCAACGCCCGACTTTTCGTTTTTCAGGCGTCCTTATGACCTTGACCTTGTGTGAACGTGAATCATTACTTGATTGCCTCTGCACCAGCCCTGGAGAGCTGATCGGGGCAGGAGGTGGACTTGAATCCGCATTTTATACCCTTGCATCTCGAAATAATTTCGTCTGCGGTCATACCCTCACAAAGAGCGGCTACACCCTTTAAGTTGCCGTTGCAGCCTCCGACAAAGGAAACGTTGGTCACTTTGCGGTTTTCATCAATGTCAAAAGAGACGCTGCGCGAACAAACGCCCTTGTTGTTTCTTTCGATTTTCATGTTTTTCTCTTCCTTTATTATTATATATAATATATCACAAAAACATTATAACAAAATTCCGCTCTTTGTAAAGAAGATTTTGAAGATTTTTTATAAAAAATATTTTTAAGGCTTAAAAAATAAAATAATAAATGTTCACAAATTGTTTACAATTAAATTTGGCAATAGGGGTTGCATTTTATATGTATATATGGTAAAATCGACTCCGCTTGGTGTGCGATGAAGCTATAGATTGCTGTCAATTGGCAGGTAACTATGGCAGAGTATGTCCGACAATCGGGCGCAGGCTTCGAGCATTTTTTAAGGGTGTTTTACGAAACGCCCGGCGCAGTGTTCAAGGCTCTGCCGTCAAATCATTTCATTTTATTATATTTTATTTGGAGGCAAACCCATGGCAAAGAAAGAAAAGATCAGAATCCGTCTTAAGAGCTACGATCACACTCTCATCGATCGTGCAGCTGAAAAGATCGTTGAAACCGCTAAGCGCAACGGCGCTACCGTTTCCGGTCCCATTCCTCTTCCTACCGAAAAGGAAATCATCACCATCCTTCGTGCAGTTCACAAGTACAAGGACAGCCGCGAACAGTTCGAATACAGAACTCACAAGCGTCTTATCGACATCATCAAGCCCTCTAAGGCTTGCGTAGAAGCTCTTATGAGCACCGATCTCCCCGCAGGCGTTGATTTCAACGTAGAACTCTAATCAATACTTTTTAACAACTTTTGTCAAATTAAGGTCACGTTGATGTGCGTATGGCGCGTCAACCAATAACCTAAGGAGGATAAACAAATGAAAAAAGGCATCATCGGCAGAAAGCTCGGTATGACTCAGCTCTTTGATGAAAAGGGCAAGGTTATCCCTGTTACTGTCATCAGCGCAGGTCCCTGCGTTGTCGTTCAGAAGAGAACGAACGAAAAGAACGGCTATGAAGCAGTTCAGCTCGGTTTCTCGGACATCCCCGAGAGAAAACTCAACAAACCTCAAAAAGGCGTTTTCGCTAAAGCAGAGGTTTCCTTCAAGAAGTACCTCAAGGAATTCCGTCTTGAAGATTGTGCTTCCCTTAACGTTGGTGACGTGATCACCGCTGACACCTTCGAGGTTGGCGAAAAGATCGACATCACCGGCATGAGCAAGGGTCACGGCTTCAGCGGCGTCATCAAGAGATGGGGCTGCCACAGACTCAGAATGACCCACGGTACAGGCCCTGTTCACCGTCAGGCAGGTTCGATGGGCGCAAACAGCGACCCCTCGCGTATCTTCAAGAATAAGAAGATGGCCGGTCAGTACGGTAACGAGCAGGTAACGATGCTCAACCTTGAAATCGTTAAGATCGACCCCGATAACAACCTTATCGCTGTTAAGGGTGCGGTTCCCGGCGCAAAGGGCGGTATCGTTTACCTCCGCAGCACTGTGAAATAAGCGGAAGGAGGAAAAGAAATGCCTACTATTAATGTTTTGAACATGGAAGGAAAGGTATGTGGCGAAGTCACTCTTTCCGATAAGCTCTTTGCTGCAGAAATCAATAACGCAGCAGTTCACTCCGTAGTCAGAGCATATTTGCTCAATCAGCGTCAGGGTACTCAGTC
>JAZQRT010000068.1:0-1617 GCA_045629725.1 Eubacteriales bacterium
AGGTATCGTTCAGCAGGATATTTATCTTTTTAATTCCAGCATCAGAGATAATATACTGTACGGTAAACTTGATGCGACAGAGGAGGAAGTAATTGAAGCCGCTAAACGTGCAAATATTCATGATTATATAATGACTCTTGAAAAGGGTTATGATACGATCGTTGGAGAAAGAGGCGTCAGACTTTCGGGAGGACAAAAGCAACGTCTTTCTATTGCCAGAGTGTTCCTTAAAAATCCGCCGATACTGATTCTTGATGAAGCGACCTCAGCTCTTGACAATACAACCGAGATACTTATACAAGAAGCACTTGATGAGCTTTGCCGAGGCAGAACAACACTTGTTGTGGCACACAGGCTTTCAACGATAAAGAATGCCGACGAGATCGCAGTTGTTTCCGGAGGCGTTATCACAGAGCAGGGAACTCATGAGGAGCTTATAAAGGGAGAGGGTACATACTCCGAGCTTTATAAATTACAGTTCAGAGCGGGACAGATGTATTGATTTTTTAAAAAATTCAACAAAAGTATTGACAAAGCGACAATATTGAAATATAATATTAGTTAGTTTGGGCATTTTCAAGACTGATGTCCGATAAATAAACATTTCGCAATAAGCGAGGAAAGAGAGAAATCATGAAGAAGATTAAAAAGGAAAAGTCAAGCTTTTGGTCTGACTTTAAAAAATTCATAACAAGAGGAAACGTTCTTGATATGGCAGTTGCAGTTGTAGTTGCAACAGCATTCAATGCAATCGTTACAGGACTTGTTAAGAACATCATCACTCCCTGCGTTACATACCTTACAAGCGGTGTAAGCATTGATGAGTGGAAGTACGTTCTCCGTGAGGCAGTACCTGCAGTGCTTGACGAAGCAGGCGAGGTTGTAACTGCAGAGGTTACTGAAATCGCTATTATGTATGGTATTTGGATCCAGACAATTGTTGACTTCATTATCATTGCATTCAGCATTTTTGTATTTATTAGAATAGTGACAAATATGCAGAAGAAGATGAACCGTAAGGAAGAGGAAAAGAAGGCAGCAGAAGCAGCAAAGAAGGCAGAAGAGGAAAAGGCAGCTGCAGAGAAACAGGCTGCAGAAGCAGCAGCTCTTGCAGAAAGAGAAGCAGTTCTTCATGCAAATGTACAGGCACAGGCTGACCTCCTCCGTGAGATCAAAGAGATCCTTGCTAAGAAGTAATTTTTAGATAAAAAGCTGTAAACTACTCATATTGAGTAATTTACAGCTTTTTTACTTTAATATTTTAGTATCTCCGAGCGTTTCAAGTGCTTTGTTAGCCCCGATAGTGAATGTATCTCCATATCTTCAATCTTAGCTCCTGTGTAGCAGTTGGTTTTGAATTGATATTGAAAATCAATACAGGAAGGGTTGATGAGCAATACATTATGATGCTTTTTTAGATGCCAAATTCCATTGTATTTATAGAAAAAGTCATATTCGGGTATTTCTCGAATTTTGGAGTCTAAATTTAAGGTGAGAAATGAACGACCGGCAAGAATAATATAATTTCTGATAAAATATTTATTGTTTTCCAAAAACATCAAAACTGATGCCCGTCTTTTCACTGCAAACAGCTTTATAGAGTATACTTCGTTTTTG
>JAZQRT010000069.1:0-11299 GCA_045629725.1 Eubacteriales bacterium
CACCAACAGCTTGTATTCTTACTTTGTATGTGCCTGGCTTATAATTTCCGTCTTCGTCTACACCATCTAGTGAGAATGATGTTTGTGCTGTAGGCAATTCTTTTTGTATAATATCTTCTTCGTTTTTTCTGAGCGATGCTACAATTTCTATTCGTCTGTGAATAATACTGCAAACGATCCATATGATGATACTTAAGAAAATCAATGCTGTTGAAATAATATGAAGATCATTATCATGTAAAAAATAGATTGCCAGATCTATCCCCATGCAAATGCGCAGGATCCAATTTACAATTTTGTTATTGATACGGTCTGAAATAGGGTCGTCAATTATTCTTATCATATCATTTTCGTAATAAAGTCCGCTTTGACTTGTAATTTTATAACGAGAGTTTTCATTATCTGAGTTTTTACGGTTCATGATTATACCTCCAAATGATTTATCTTACTTACAATTAGATTATACCACAAGGTCACGTGATTGTCAAGAGAGTTTTGAAGATTAAACTGTATTCTATTTTTTATACAAATTTGATTACATCTTTTTGTGCAGATTGATAATTATATTAATTTAAGTTTAACATAGTTTCCTTTAAAGTTCAATGTAAATTGCGTATTCGTTGAGTTAATATGCATAAATAATATATCCAATAGATTTGTTTGGCTTTAAAGGAGCGTAATTATCCACCAAAAAAATAAAATCGACAAGAGCATTTATCCTTGTCGATTTCAATTTTATAATTCTTTATTTAACCACTTCAACCTTTATGGTATTTGTATTACATGTAGAACCGTTGATCTGTCCGCCTGTCATAACAACACTGTCGCCGCTTTGAAGATTAAATAATTTTTTAGCTTGGTTAAGCGCTTGGAAGAATACAATATCAAGAGAGGAGTATTCTTCGCTGAGTACGGGAGTAACGCCCCAGCTGAGGTTAAGCTGACGCCAAGCTCGGATGCTTGTGGTTGTTCCCATAATATCGGTGGGGCTTCTGAAACGTCTTAACAGACGGGCGTTTTTTCCCGAAAAGGAGTGGATTACTATACATATCACCGTCAGAAAGCTCGATTTTTTTGTTTTCAAAGGTCTTGATTCTATACTCCGGTCCCTTCGTGTCCAGCATGATCGGTATAGGCAAATCAAGCTTTTCGCGAACTTTTTTAACAAGCGCTATTTTTTCCGAGTGATCCTCATGTGTGCCGTGTGAAAATATGTTTTAAATCTTGGTTGTATCTTTGGGAAGAATATTTCCAATAAAGGGTGTAATTCCGAGAAGCTTTGCGGCAGAGTTGAATTCATCAAGGGCTTTTTCACGCTTTTTTGTGCCTGTGTTTCTGTAAATTCCTTTAATGATAACATTTTTAGGAGTTTCCTCGGGGTCGATCAGTTCAAATGCGGTGACCTCATAGCCGTAATATTCAAGAGCAAGACAACGCATGGCGTCTGTTGCGGCATCGGCAAGCTTTTGCTTTAGTATGGAGTGCTTGGTGATGAAGGAAAGCTCATCGCATTTCATTCCTTTTTGCATTTCATGATGGCAGCAGGGTGTTGAGAGAATAACCTTTGCACCGAGTCTTACTGCATTTGAAATTACGATATCCGTTGCAATATCACAGGCGTGGAGAGAAACTACCATATGGATCTGCTCCTGCGGCTTGAAATTGGCAATATCGTCGCAAATAAATTCCATGCGATAACCAAGCTTTTCGGAAAGGGAACGGCAAAATTCTATGACGTCTGCTTTGAGATCGACCGCATACATTTTAACGCTTCTGCCCTTTAAATTGCACAGATAGTGGTAAACCGCAAAACTGAGATAACTTTTTCCGCAGCAAAGATCGGATATGTTAAGCTCACCATCAGTGGGAAGCTCGGGGTAGATGTCCTCAATTATTTCAAGAAATTTATTGATCTGGCGGTATTTTGACATTTTTTTGTCAAATATTTTACCGTCATCTGAGCAAACACCAAGCTTCGAAAGAAATTCAAGTGAATTTTCGGGAGTGATTATATAATTTTTCTGTTTGTTGTGTGATGATACGGGTAGATCGCCAATAGTAAAAGTGTCAAACTTTATTTTGTTCAAAAGTGTGATCTTTCCTTTTTTTGAAACCATGACAGAGCATTTGCCGGCGTGAGTTATGATATTCGTTCTTTTGTAATCTCTGACTGTCATATCAAATAACAAAAGAGTAGCGTCCTCAAGGGTATAATTTTTTCTGGTCGCCTTGTTATCGTTTGTGAAGGATGTAAGTCCCAACATGTGCTCAGCTCCTTTTTCAAAAAGAACACCCTCGCATTTTGTAGGAATCTCAGCGCTTGAGGGTGAACTGAAAATAATTTTTTTCAAAGCACCCGAAGTAAGAGCAAAGTCAATGATTTCTTTTATTTTGTGTTGTGTTGTGTTTTCCATAAAAATACCTTTTAAACCTTACCAAGCAAGAATTTATAAATTCTCTCCAAGGGTATTATATCAAATAATCCCTTAAATTTCAAGGAATATTAAAAAAATTATATTGTTCAAGATTTGTTCATAATAATATGATATAATGATACAAATTTGTTTAATGTTTTTTGAAAAACTTGTGTTTGTTTGAATTTTTTGTGTGGAGGTTGCCTGTGAAAAAAGTATTTAAAACAGGGGTGGTACGGTCGCTTGTTTTTATCATTGTTCTTGTATTGGGAAGTTTTGGTATAATAGCTTTTACCGAGAATTTGAATGGTTCTATATCCGATAAAGTAGATGACTTGACTGAAAAAGAGTATGTAGTAAGAATTGAAAACGCATACGAAACCATGAATGCTTCAGGTGCCTATAATTATGCCGGAACAGAAAGCGGAATGTTCGTTCTTGAACAGCTTGAGATTAACGATATAGGATGCAGGCTGAACACAGGAGATATTCTTGGAGGAAGCTTATATTCTTTATTTACTGTTGACGGTTTTACTACTAACGGGTATATTCAAAAGACATACAGCGGCTCCTCTTGCATTGAAGATATTCTCGAAAGCTCCGAGACAGAGTATAATATTGCGGTGAGCTTTAAAAGGGAACTTGGTTATACGGACAGCAATCCGGGCTCAGGACATGCAATATTTATTTATGCTGTAGATAATGGAACGGTTTATTTTACGGATAATAATGCCCTCAATTCAACAGCTCCAGGTAAGCCGATGACTTTAACTCTTGAGGAGTTTTATACGGTTTATAATGGCAAGTATGGTGCAATTTTAGGTGCAGTTCAATTTTCCAAAAGCGTATTTACAGATTATTGCACAATAAAAAACGTTGGTTCGGGAAGACTTCTCAACGTATATAATGACATGGACGTTGATAATACAAAGGTAACGATACAAAGTGCACGTTATACGACAGGCAACTATTTTTCTATCGCCTTTGACGGTGAAGGATTTGGATTTTACTCTGTTTGCGCTCCTACAAGAGTTATGGGACTTTCTTCTGACAATAAGGCACTTGTCGCAGTGAACGCTCAAAATTCTTCTTGGATCATTGAGAAGATATCCTCAGGATATTTGATAAGACTCAGGACCAATCCCAAGATGGTATTGACCTGCTCGGGGCAGTATAGTAACTCGAGAATTATCGTTGAAGAATTTTCCGAGGGAGATAAGTATCAGATCTGGTCTATCAACAGAAGTAATATCGGGGAGTTTTTGAAGCAGTATAAAGTTACGTTTGATATGAACGGTACCTATGAAGAGGTTTTATGTGCCTATGGAGAAGTACCGACACCTCCTGTTGCGAAGGATTTTGTAAGCAGACGCGGAATTAAATATTTCGTAGGCTATGACCGTGAGCTGACAGCCGTGAAATCACACGAGCTTTATACAGCAGTGTATGAAGAAAAGCTTGTTGATTATACCGTTGAATTTTACGGTCAGGACGGAACCCGTATTTATAAAGGATATTATAATTACGAAGATACCATCGTATACCCGAATGATCCGACTTACAAATCTACAGATGGTAAAAATTATGTATTTATCGGATGGTATGATTCCGAGGGTAATTTGTTTAATTCCGATAAGGTATATAACGACGGTGTTTATACCGCTAAATTTGTAGAAGAATCCACAACCTATACGGTAAGCTTCAATGATTGGGACGGAAGTGTGTATTATAGCGGACAATACACCGTTGGTTCTGAAATTACCTTGCCTGCACCCCCTTCAAGACCTTCGAATACGGTAAGTTTCTATACCTTTGTCGGATGGTTTGATGAAAACGGTAATGAATTTAATTTGAATAAAGTTACCTTTGATGCAACTTATACTGCAAAGTATGAGGAAAGGGAATTGCTCGTTCAGGACGTTGAAAACAATCGTGGCTTCATGGGCGCAAGTGTTGTCATGAAATCCAGTCTTACAGTTAATTTCAGAGTTTTAACTTCTGATTTTGAGGAATATGAAAAGGTTTTTGCTGTTTTTGAGATTGACCATAAAGATTACCGAGAAAAGCGTTGTGTTATAGTTGAAGATTATAATATTCTCGGAGAATACATGGTATTCCCGTTAAAGGGTATTGCGGCAAAGGAAATGAATGACAGCATAAAAGCAGTGCTCTATGCAGTAAAAGACGGTGTAAAATATCAATATAACGCGGTTAATTACAGCATTACAACTTATGTTTTGAACAGACTGAATGCTTCAAACGTAACAGATAAAGAAAGAACCATGCTTGTTGATTTGCTGAATTATGGCTCAAAAGCACAGATATATTTTGAATACAGGCTTGACGCTCTTGCAAATTCAGTTCTTTCAGAGGAACAAAAGGCTTACGGAAGTCAAAACGTTGATGAAATTGAGCTGGAATCAATTTATGACTATAACCATACGGAAAGTGATCCTATAGGTTTTGCCGGAGTAAGTGTACTTTTTGGAGATAGTGTTAAGCTCAAATTTCTACTTGATTTTAAGAATTTCAATGGAGATACCGATAAAATATCAATAATTGTGACCTATCAGGATATCAATGGAAATACACATAAAAAGGAGATAAGATTTAGTGATCTTTCTCCAAACGGTGATTATTTTACATTTACATTTGACGGAGTTGCGATCAAGGATATGGGAATGCCGCTTCAGGTTCAGATCTTTGAAAATTATGACTCTGAAGAAGAGATACAGCATAGCGGAACCTTTAACTATAGTATAGAGACATATGCGGCAAGGTCTGTTGAAAATTCAGATAAAGAGGAATTTATTGATCTTGTAAAGTATATGATGGCATTCAGCCGTTCTGCAGGTCGGTATTTTGAAAAATAAATCAAATGGGATCCACTTGCCCATTCTGAAAAAAATTTCCTATCCCCTTCAAAAAAGGCTGTAAAAAACTCGCACGAGTTTTTTACAGCCCCTTTTGTATTTATAGTTTATTTTATTCTGTCAGCAATTTTTTCAAGTAGGTCGCGAATAGGTAGCTTTTGAGGACAAATTTCCTCACAAGCACCGCATTTTACACATTCCGAGGCAGGAGAGCCTTCATTGGGAAGAAGCTCTTTTGCACCGCTTCTTGTTGTTTCAGCGCCAAGATATTTGTTGTATGCAGAGAAAATTTTTGGGATCTTGATTTCCTGCGGACAACCCGCTACACAGTATTCACAGCCTGTGCATCCAATAAGTCTTGCTTTGCGAATTATCTGTCTTGATTTTTCAATAATGTCAAGCTCTTCTTCATTGACGGGTACAAAGTCCTTCATGGTTGAAACGTTATCATTCATCATATCCATATTACCCATTCCCGAAAGAACCATAAATACAGAAGGGAATGAAGCTGCATAACGTATAGCATATGCGGCATTTGAGCCCTTTCCAAGATTACGAAAAAGTGCATCCGCTTCCGAGGGAAGATTTACAAGAGCGCCGCCCTTTACAGGTTCCATAACTATAACGGGCTTGCCGTGCTTTTCAGCAACGTCATAGCATGCCTTACTTTGTACCGTGGGATCATCGTAATCAAGATAATTGATCTGGAGCTGAACTGCCTCGATAAACGGATTTTCCGTAAGTATCTTATCAAGCACCTCGGGAGTATCGTGGAAAGACATGGCAATATGACGTATCTTGCCTTCTGCCTTCAATTCCTTTACGATATTGAAGGTGTTGCAAGCTCTATGCTTTTCATATGAATTGCGGTTGAGAGCATGGAATAAGTAGAAATCAAAATATTCAACACCGCACCATTCAAGCTGTTTTTCAAAAAATGGGCGTACATCTGCCTCTGTATCAAAATAGGGCGAGGTAAGCTTGTTGGCTAAAAGAAATTTATCTCTGGGATATCTTGCGCTAAGGCAGTCACGGATGGCAGTTTCGCTTTTACCGTCAATATATCCGTGAGCAGTATCAAAATAGTTAAAGCCCTCCTCGATAAATTTATCGATCATTTTGTTGAATTCTTTCTTGTCAACCTCATCTCCGATCATAGGAAGACGCATACATCCAAATCCAAAGTTTTTCTTAATTTCGGGGAAGTTCATATCAGTTCTCCTTGCTTTTTAATATCAGCCTCATTATATCAAAAAAATAAAGAGTTGTCAATGTTTATAATTGTAAAAGAAAAAATGCAGACCGAAAAGTCTGCATTTTGTTGTTTTAATTTACTTAAGCAACCTTTGTGATAGAAGTTACGTGGGGGTTAGCGCCCTTGTACCAGTAAAGGAATCCTTCAACGTCAACCTTGTCGCCTTCAGCAAGTGTAGCAACTGTCTTGTAAACGTCTGAATCTGTTCCTGTGAGGTAAACCTCTACGCAGAAGTCATAAGAAGCTTCGCCAAGCTTGAATGTGAGGTAGATGTCATCGCCGGGCTCGCCGTTTCTGTACTCGATCTTCTCAACTGTAAGACCCTTGAAGGAAACGAACTTGTTCTGGTGATTGATGAGCTCCTCTGTGCCGAGAAGAGAAGTAGCGTCAAATGCGGGAGCAACGTATGTCTTTCCCTCAACGATCTCAAATACATTGTTTTCGAATGTTACTTCGTCATCCCAAGAAATTTCAACTTCACCTTCCCACTCGATCTTAGTACCTGTTACCTTGATCTTTGTTCCGGGAACGAGCTTCTTAGCATCTTCTTCAGAGCAGGGCATATTGTAGAGGAAGTATCCGCCTTCATAATCCTGAGCGTATACGGTGATCTCGCCGTTCCACCAAGACTGGTGAGCCTGTACGTATGCCTCGATAGTTACCTGTGTGTCAAGAGCAGCTGCAATGTACTCAGCGTATGTCATAACGCCTTCAGACTTAGGATCGTCAACTGTTGTTGTAGCGGGTGCTGTTGTAGCGGGTGTTGTTGTTGCAGGAGTTGTTGTAGCGGGTGTTGTGTCACAAGCAACGAGAACAGATGCAAGCATAAGAACAACAAGAGCAATGCTGATAAGTTTCTTCATTTCTTTCTTTCCTTTTCCTTTAATTATTTTCTTATTTCGGTATACCTTTTACCGAGCCACGGCTATTATATTCTAATTTTTTAAAAAAGTCAATAATTATTTTTGACCGAATTTTTTCCTAAATGTTTGAAAAATTGTATATATTGCTAAAAGTGTCCAAATACTGATCAAAGAAACGATCAATACTATTGAAGTGGTGGGCAACTTACCGAATTCCTCTTTGGCTTGACCGTTTTCGATCTTGTTGTTATTGAGGTTGTCAAGCGCATAAAGTGAGGATACCTTTTGGTGAAGATTTTTAACAAAAGCCTCGTCCACATTTCCGTTTCTTCTGATGGTTTTGGAAACCTCCTCGATCAGCTGACCTGCAGCGTTTCTTACGGAAGCGGAGCCATTGAAAACAGGGGTAATAAAGGTGTTTTCCGTATTTTTCAAAAGAATCTCAGTTGCTTTGATCTTAATATCGTAGTAGGTTGAGTTATCCTCTCCTGCGCGTGAAAGATAGTCGCGGTATTCGGCGCTTTCTCTGACCTTATCGGTTACGGGAGCATATCCTTCGGTCATAGCATATCCGATCTGAACCTCGTTTGTAAGAAGGAACTGCATGAAAAGCCACGATGCAAGAACCTCTTGAGGGTCCGTTTTGTTGAACAGACAAATGGAAGGACCTTGAGAGATCATCTGAGGATTTTCGGTATCAAATTGAGGGATCTCCATTACAACGGTTTCAAAATTTACAAGTGTACTTTCGTCAATATCGCAGTTGGGGGCGTATGTACCCATCCACGTTGCACCTGCAGTTGAATCTATAGCAAAGATGCACTGACCTGCATTAAGATAATTTGCGGGATATCCCGAGATCTTGAAGGTGGAGAATGCACCGCTCTTTACATGATCTGCTATGGTGAAAAGAATATTATCCGTTTCATCGTTGAAAAGCAAGATATCGCCGGAATCCGTTGTATACTGTGCATTTTTCTGCTTCAGCATCTGGATCATCATATTGTCCGTGGATTTATAAATAAATGGGATAAGTACCTTCTGTCCGTTTATGGCATATACTTCTTCACCGTCAACGATTTCCTTTTTTGTTGCCGCCTCTGAAACCTCCCAAATGAAATCCCAGGTAAGCTTTTCGGGGAGAGTGTAGCCGAGGGCTTCAACATAAGTCTTGTTTATGTAGCATACCTCGGTTGAGCGCATAAAGGGAAGAGCATACTGAACGCCGCCGATCTTTCCCTCGTCCAGAAATTTCTTTGTGATCTCGGATGCGGTGGGGGCGTCGAATTTTACCTCGGAGCCGCCAAGACCGTATTTTTCATCAAGAATGAAGGAGTCAAGGGGTACCACAACGTTTTGACCTGTTATATAGGTTGCAATATGATCGGGGTAGGTTATACATACGTTGGGAGTTGTATTGGTGGAGATATTTGTGATTACGTCATTGTATATTCTTCCGTAATCGTTGTATATCTTCATTTTTACAGTAATATTGGGATATATCTCCTGAAATGACTTGATAGCATTACGGTAAACGTCCGACATAGCTACGTTTGTATCACCTTTTGCCCAGAAGACGATCTCAATTTGCTTATCGGTATCAAATTCCGAGGGAAGCTCAAACTCAGAAATACCGTTGCTTCCATGACAGGAGCAAAGCATGGATAGAATAAAAGCAAGAAGTAAAGCAAGACAAATAATTTTTTTCATCCCTTTGTACCTCCTCTTGCAACGCCCTCCATGATTCGTTTGCGGAATATGATGAAAAGTGCGATTAGGGGAACGGACACGGCAAATACTGCCGCCATCATGGCAGGAAGATTTTCACGTCCGAATCCGTTTTCGCGAATTTCCTGAATTCCGTTTGATACGAGATAATATGCCTCCTCATCGGTTACAAGGCGGGGCCATACGTATGAATTCCAGCACTCGATTATTTTGAGTATAGTGATAGTAATGATAGTGGGCTTGCAGATCGGAACCATAACCTTAAAAAGATATTTGAAATCCGAGGTTCCGTCAACCTTGGCAGCATAGTAAAGCTCATCGGGAATGCTTGAAAAATTTTCTTTTAAAAGGTAAATGTAGAAAATTGAAGCAACAGATGGGAGGATAAGACCTGCAAATGTATTTCTCATATCAAGGTTAGTGATGGTAACGTAGTTTGTAATGATAACAAGCTCGTTGGGTATCATCATGAGAGAGAGAAAAAGAGTAAAGACAAAGTCTTTTCCTTTGAAATTTAGCCTTGAAAATGCAAATGCGGAAAATACTGTTACAACAAGCATTATTCCCGTTGTCAAAACCGTAAAGATCAGCGTGTTAAGAAAATATCCGCCGAGATTAACACTTGTAAAAGCGTCAATATAGTTTTGAAAGGTTGGTGAGTTTGTAAAGATCTTCGGAACAAATTCGGCTGAATATTCCGCATAACTTTTAAGGGAGGTAAGTATCATCCAATAAAAGGGAAAGATTACAACAAGAGCCCAAAAAACGAGCAGAGTATAAACTACCGCTTTTCCAAGAATATGCAGACCGGTTTTAGGCTTTTTGATATTATTTGAATTCATTTCAGGACTCCTTTCTCAATAATGCACGTTTTTCTTGCTTACGATCAGATTGATGCAGGTGATTGTAAGCACGATAACAAAGAGAATGATAGCGGCGGCAGAAGCGTAGGAAGGAAATCCTCCGCCGTCCCCGTAGAGCTTATCATATATATAACCAACGATGGTATTCATTTCTGCGGTGTTAAGATTTGTACCGAATATGGCAACCGCATCACTGTATGCTTTGAATGCGCCGATAAATCCCGTAATTACAAGATATGAAATGATTGGGGAGATCATGGGCAGAGTGATCTTATAAAAGGTTCTGAACTTCGATGTACCGTCTATTTTCGCCGCATTGTAATAGTCTTGTTTAACGGAGGCAAGCGCACTTGTCAAAATAAGTATCTTAAAGGGAAGAACCACCCAAATCGTATAAAAACACAGAACGAACATTTTGGCGGCGTAAGGACCGTCTATAAAGTCAATCGGAGAAACGCCGAAAAGTCCGAGAAAGATGTTTACAAGACCGAGTGAATGCTCTGATTTCTGGAACAGGAGCATAAACACAAGACCAACAGCCAGCGTGTTTGTTACGTAGGGAAGGAAATAAATAGTCTGAAAAAGATTTCTGAGCTTTTTGATTGATGCAAGTCCAAGTGAGATTAAAAGCGCAAAAATCGTAGAAAGCGGCACAGTTATAAATACCAGAATAAAGGTATTTTGAAGCGCCTGCAGAAAATAAGGATCGTGCAAAACGTAAAGGTAGTTGTAAATACCAACGCCGTTGTGCGATTGTGATGCGGAATTATATCCTTCCTCAAAGGAATAGATAAAAACGTCAACAAGGGGATATACCATGAATACACAAACGAAAACAAGGGCGGGAAGAAGATAAAGCCAAGCTTTTTTGTTGTTTTTTTCCATAACGCCCTCCGATTATTTTACGTCGATTCTAATTCTTTCTTCGGTCTGCTTATCAAATGCGAAGATCTTTGAGGGCTTGATGTTAAAGGCAACCACAGGGGAAGTTGCGGCGGGCAATTCTTCGGAATCGACAATTGCTCTTACTGACTCACCTATCAGCTCGGGATTTGTGCAAACAACGCTGATGTCACGTCCCATAACTTCAATTCTTGTAAGATCACAGTGGAATTTACCATCTGTACGGGGATCAAAGCCTTCCGGACGAATAGCGATATAAACCTCACGGTCAGCCTCATTTTTCTGATCGATCTCGGCAACGATCTCTTCACCGATATAAAGCTTTCCCTTTGCCATTCTGCCGTTAAATACGTTTATAGGGGGGGTGCCGAGGAATTTTGCAACGAAAAGATTTATAGGA
>JAZQRT010000070.1:0-2528 GCA_045629725.1 Eubacteriales bacterium
CGTGAATACCGCGGTACTCTCACAGAGCCCGGCAAGAACAGTCCCTACCGTGACCGCAGCATTGAGGAGAACCTTGACCTTTTCGAAAGAATGAAGAACGGCGAGTTTGCAGATGGCTCAAAGACGCTCCGCGCAAAGATCGATATGGCATCTCCCAACCTCAATATGCGTGACCCCGCGATCTACAGAATCGTAAGAGCAACACACCACCGTCAGGGCAATAAGTGGTGTATCTATCCTCTTTATGACTATGCCCACCCCATTCAGGACGCCCTTGAGGGAATCACTCACTCTCTTTGCTCCATTGAGTTTGAGAATCACCGTCCCCTTTACGAGTGGGTAGTTGACAATATCGGATTTGAGCATAAGCCCAAGCAGCGAGAATTTGCAAGAATGAACGTGACATATACGGTCATGAGTAAGAGATATCTCAGAGAGCTTGTTGAAACAGGCAGAGTTGACGGCTGGGACGACCCCAGAATGCCCACACTCAAGGCACTCCGTCGCCGCGGATACACACCCTCGTCAATTCTTGACTTTGCCGCAAGAACAGGCGTTGCAAAGGCTAACAGCATCGTTGATATCGAGCTTCTGGAGCACTGCCTCCGCGAGGAGCTTAACCTTAAGGCAGAAAGAAGGATATGCGTGCTTGATCCTATAAAGGTAGTTGTTACCAATTACCCCGAGGACAAGATCGAATACTTTGAAGTTACCAACAACCCCAACGATCCCGAAGCAGGAACAAGAAAGGTTCCCTTCACAAGGGAGATATACATCGACCGCGAGGACTTTGCAGAGGTTCCTCCTTCCAAGTTCTTCAGAATGAAGCCCGACGGTGAGGTAAGACTTATGGGCGCATACATCGTGCGCTGCAACGAGATCGTCAAGGACGAGGATGGCAATATCAAGGAGATCCTCTGTACTGCAGATCTCGAAAGCTCCAACGGCACCCCCGTGGACGGCAGAAAGATCAAGGGTACTATCCATTGGGTATCCGCCACCGAGTGCATCGACGTTGACGTTATGCTCTATGACCGCCTCTTTACAAGAAAGGACATGATAGTTCTTCCCGAGGGCGAAAACTACCTTGACTACGTAAACCCCGACTCCGTAAAGAAGCTTACAGGATGCAAGGCGGAAGCATCTCTTAAGGATGCAAAGCCCGGCGATAAGTTCCAGTTCGTAAGAACAGGATATTTTACCCCCGACACCAAAAACCCCGGAACCTTTAACCGTTCCGTATCTCTTAAGGATTCTTACAAGGCGTAATAAGAAAACCCCGACAGACCTCAAAATCTGTCGGGGTTAATTATTTTCTGTTATTTCTTTATAATCTTTTTAAGCGTCGCAAGAAGTGCCTTGAAATTGATAAGCAGCACCGCGATAAACAGGGGTATCTGATAGAATATATATCCCTCGGGACGCAGAGTCGCGATCACGCACTGGATGCTTACCAAAACGCCGTTTGCCACAAGATAGCGTATCTTCATATCAAATGGAAATTCCTTTTTGATATTTACAGCTCTTATCACAAACACCGAAACATAGCTTATAAGAGTTGAAATAGCCGCGCCGATAGCGCCAAGTCCCGCCATGGGAATTCCGAAAAGGGAATCCGCAACAAGCACAAAGTTCAGCACGATATTGATTCCCGCCGCCGCAAGTGAGGTATAAAGAAGGTTCATGCTCTTTTTTGTGAGAGTATAAACGCTTCCTTGAAATGTCACAAGGCTCGAAAATGCCGTTGCAAACACAAGAGTCGGAATGAACGCTGCCGCGCCGTGATAGGACGGGTCAAAAAGTATGACAACAAGAATATCAAGCACAAGCATAATGGCAGAGCAGCCAAGGAACTGAACTGCGGAATACGCCGAGAACACCGTGGAGAAGAACTTTCGTCTTTCCCCGTCATCCTCCTCCGCAACCGACGAGAAGCTCCAAGCCTGTATAAAAATTGAGCACACAAGCACGAGGAGAGCGGGTATTTTATAGGCAACGGAATAAAGTCCGTTCACCGCATCTCCCTCAAAATACGTAACAACGTATCTGTCGGAAACGTCCGTCACCCACCAAAGAACGTTTGCGGGAATGATGGGAATACTGAATTTCAGCATCTTTTTCAAAGTATCCCTATTGACCTTAAAGGGAGAAACTATATCCAGCCATATTTTTTCTTTAACGTATATGATAAAGGTAGCCAAGAGGTCTGCAATAATGCCCGAAAGCACGTATCCCTCAACGCCCATATCAAAAACCGCAAGAAATACGATATTCAGGATCACCATGGTGCCCGTGTTTATAAGTCCTTGAAGTGCAAAAAATCCAAAATGGTCCTTTGTTCTTATATACAAGGTGGTAATTCCGTGTAGATTTGCCGCAAGAACGTACAGTACGATCAAATACCAGTATCCTTCAAAAAGCCCCAAAAGCGCAAAGACGAGGATTATGGGTATAAGGATCAGAGCGCCTGCTCCGAGTGTATAAAGACCTGCGGAATAAACGTGTCTTTTATCATGCTCCTTGTCCAG
>JAZQRT010000071.1:0-6046 GCA_045629725.1 Eubacteriales bacterium
GCTTGGCCTCCGACTTGTTTACAAAGCACGAGCCTATAAGTGTAAAATACGGAATTGACCGCGAGGAGCACAGCCACGAGGGCAGAGCAATAACCCTTGAATATGAGAATTTTTATCTTGTGAACGTATATACTCCAAACGCACAAAGAGAGCTTGCAAGAATTGACTACCGTATGGAGTGGGAGGACGCCCTCAGAGAGTACCTCATGGAGCTTGACAAGAAAAAGCCCGTTATATATTGCGGTGACCTTAACGTTGCCCACGAGGAGATAGACCTTAAAAATCCCAAATCCAACAGGGGGAGTGCTGGATTTTCCGATGAAGAAAGAGGGAAGTTCACAGACCTCCTTGCAAGCGGATTCAAGGACTCCTTCAGAACCCTTTATCCCGAAAAGGTCATGTATACTTGGTGGAGCTATATGTTCAAATCAAGGGAAAAGAATATCGGATGGAGAATCGACTATTTTGTGGTTTCCGAAAGGATAATGGAAAAGGTAAAGGACAGCCTTATATTCAATGAGATAATGGGAAGCGATCACTGTCCCGTGGGACTTGAAATTGACCTTGAGGTGTAAAATGAAAAGGATAATGTTCGTATGCCACGGGAATATATGCCGAAGCCCTATGGCAGAGTTTATTTTCAAAAAAATGATAAAGGACGAGGGACTCGAATCGGAATTTTATGTATCTTCAAGTGCAACGAGCACTGAGGAGATAGGCAATCCCGTGTATCCTCCCGCACGCGCAGAGCTTAAACGCCATGGAATCGTGCCCGATGGAAAAAGAGCCGTACAGCTCAGAGCATCGGACTATGATAAATATGATCTTTTCGTGTGCATGGACTCATATAACCTGAGAAATATCAAAAGGATATTCCCGAGGGACGAGGAAGGAAAGGTGAAAAAGCTCATGGACTATACCGATCGCGGCGGCGACGTTGCCGACCCATGGTATACCGACCGCTTCGATATCGCATATAGGGATATCGAAGAAGGCTGCAGAGGACTGCTTGAAGAATTAAAAAGCATAAATTAAAGTAAAATATCTAAAAAATCAATATTTTCCTTGACAATAAGGGATAAATATGGTAAAATGTTTCGGTATTTTAGTTTAGTAAAGAAGGAAATATAAATGAATAAGATATACGTTCCCAAGGATTATACACCGGTGCTTGAGCCCTATGACACTCAGCGCGCCATTGAATTTATAAAGCATACGTTTCAGAATGAATTTACATCAGCTCTCAACCTCAAAAGAGTATCAGCACCCCTTTTTGTAACAGAGGACTCCGGTCTTAACGATAACCTCAGCGGAAAGGAACGTCCCGTTTCCTTTGACGTACCTGCGATCGGCGGTAAGGAGGCACAGGTAGTACATTCTCTTGCAAAGTGGAAGCGTCTTGCCCTCAAGCGTTATAATTTCCGTGTCGGTGCAGGACTTTATACGGATATGAACGCTATCCGCCGCGACGAGGAGCTTGACAACATTCACTCTATTTACGTTGACCAGTGGGACTGGGAGAAGGTCATCACCAAGGACAACAGAAATCTTGATTTTTTAAAGCTTATTGTTAAAGCCATCGTAAAGGCGATCTGCGCCACAAACGATCAGCTTCACGTTAGGTTCCCCCAGCTCAGAACAGAGCTTTGTCCCGAGGTATCATTTATCACAACTCAAGAGCTTGAGGACCTTTATCCCGACCTTACGGGCTCCGAGCGCGAAAGGGAATACCTTAAAGAACATAAGACCGCATTTATTATGCAGATAGGTAAGAAGCTTCGTTCGGGCAAGCCCCACGATAACCGTGCACCCGACTATGATGACTGGGAGCTTAATGGTGATATTTTCTTCTGGAACGAGGTCTTGGGACGCGCCTTTGAGATATCTTCAATGGGTATCCGTGTTGATGCCGAGAGCCTTGACCGTCAGCTTACACTTTCAGGCTGTGATGACCGACGTGAGCTTCCTTTCCATAAAATGCTCCTTAATAACGAGCTTCCCCTCACTATTGGCGGCGGTATCGGTCAGTCAAGACTTTGTATGCTTATGATGGGTTGCGCTCATATCGGTGAGGTTCAGTCAAGCATATGGGACGAAAACACCGTCGCCGTTTGTGAAAAAGCCGGAATCCCGTTACTTTGAGTTTGTTGTTTTTTATGGGGCGTTGCCCCATGCCCCACCAAAGAAACTTTTTGTAAAAAGTTTCTTTGGAATCTTCAAAAATTTTAATAAAAGGGAATTAATTTTTTCATTCTAAAGTTTTGTGCCTCTATTGATCGTTTGGTCAGTAGGGGCACATACCTTTTTTGTAAAAAATGTACGCCAAAAAGCTTTAATAAAAAAATTATCTTTAAAGTTACTAACAATTCAGACCTTGACGATGATTTAAAGGTTGAACAAAATCAAGCAATTATTGACAAAATGTCTTATATGATCGAAAAAATCATTCTATAACAAATTTAGCCTATGCGGATTCCGCATAGGCTTTTGTATTTGATATTTAATTATTTCTTAATAGGCTCAAAGGAATCGATGCCCTTTTCCTCATACCAATTGTAGTAGGTTTCACAGCCGTCGATAAGCCAATATGCAGGATATTTGTTTTCCATCCAATCAAGTGGACGGGAGGAGTTTTCCTGAATTGAATTTACCTTCCAAGCCTCTTTAAGCTCAGAAAGTTCGGCGTCGTTAAGCACACCGGGCTTGCAGGAAACAAAAAGGGGAGAGCCGCTCTTTGCAAGAACATCAAGCCAGAGTCTGTTGTATTTCCACGGAATTTCGCCCGTAATGCCCACACAATCCGCGTCAGCCATATAGAAGATTCCGTTCTGAATAAGTCTGAAAGCAAGGGTATTAACGCCCATTTTACGTGTTCTGCTCCACTGGTATCCGCTCGTGTCGTCACCCGTACGGTTGAGCTGGTGGATACCCGCACAGAGATGGGAAACAGTATTACAGCCAATGATTATGCAATCCTCACCTGCTGTTTCTTGAATCGTTTTGTAAAAATCAACAACGATCTCAGCAGAGGTACGGCTTCTGTCATGGAAATGCCAACCGTCCTTTGTGATCTTGCCGTAGGGCATCCAAGGTGTAAAGGTGCCGAAAATATCGTAGGTTGAATAATCGTGCTTGATAAGCTCATATCCCCAAGATCTAACCATTTTCGTAACCTTTTTAACGTACTCGATAACCTCGGGCACGGAGGGGTCAAGCACCTTTTCGTTGTGCTCGATATACCACTCGGGCTTAACCTCGGGAATTTCCTTGTGCTCGTCAATAAGATATCTCACCCAAATTCCGGGGCGGGCACCCTTTTTTCTCATATCATCTGCAAGGGCTTTCATATCGTGGAATTTTTCGTTTAAAACGTCCCAAGGTCCGTCGGTCATATGCTTCTGCCAACCGTCATCAATAACCATGTAGGGGATATTTTCAAGTCCTGTGCAGTGCTCTGCCACAAGTGCGGTGTCGCTTATGATCTCCTCCTGTGAGCTGTCGCCGTAGGCATAATACCAGTTATTGGAGCCGTAAACCTTGTGCTTAGGAAGATTTGTTACAGGGCACATCTCGGCACAAAATGCCTTTCCTGCGTCAAATGCGGACATGTTTTTGTATTCGGAGAAAATTATGCTGCAGACCTTTAGTGTTCTGCCGTTAAGGATTACACCGCTGCCGCCGTTACGGATATCTGCCCAAAGAGTGATACCTGCCTCGTCATACTGCCAGTTTACGAATGAACCGCACTGAACCTTAACTCCGAAGCCCTCTGTGAATCTGCCTGTAAGATCGGGATTTCTGTCCGAGCCGTTTGAAACGAGCATATACCAAGTCATGATACGCTCGGGCATAATGCCTTCCCAGTGGAGGGTACCGTATGCTCTTTCGTAGGTGTCACCGAGTATTTTGAAATCATCCTTACGTTTTTCTTCGTCCTTAAAATTAAAGCGAAGCTTAAGGTAGGTAAGGGGAGTGGTTTCGGCAGTTACAAAAATATCGAGAGCACCATCGTTTTCACGGGCTTTAAGGGTTATATCGTTGTAAGTTTCACAGCCTGAAAAGTTACTTTCATATTTTGTATCTTCGGTGTAGACCGAGGATATATCGGGTAATCTTAGTTTCATAATTTTGTCCTTTCTTGAAGTTAGTGTATGCAAACTCTGTCTTTATTTTATAGTGAAAAAGAATATTTGTCAAGGTGTTTTACAAATTTAAGTGATATAATAAGCCCCTGTCGGCAAATAACCAACAGAGCACTAACTTTATTTAAAGATAAGTTTCTTTTTATTAAAGTTTTTTGGTTATACCTTTTTTACAAAAAAGGTATGTGCCCCTATCCGCAAATAGCGAATAGAGGCACTAACTTTATTTAAAGATAAGTTTCTTTTTATTAAAGTTTTTTGGTTATACCTTTTTTACAAAAAAGGTATATTAAACGGAGTGAACCTTCTGAGCCTTGTCGGAGTTCTCAAGGTCGATGCCTGCCTGCTTTGCAGCTCTCTGCTCAAAGAACTTTGTAGCAACCTGATCAAAGAGAGCGTAGCTGAGAACGTCTTCTTCCTGCTGTGAGTAAGCAGCAACCTTTTCTCTGAGGGTATCAAGCTCGGGCTTGATAAGGTCTGCGGGACGGCAAGTGATGGGAGCTTCGTCGCCGATGATCTTCTTTGTGAATTCGGGATCAATAGCAACGGGAGTTCTACCGTACTCACCCTTAACGATACCCTTGAATTCCTTGGTAACCATCTTGTATCTCTCACCGGTGATAACGTTCATAACTGCCTGTGTACCAACGATCTGAGAAGAAGGAGTAACAAGGGGAGGATATCCTGCGTCTGCTCTTACTCTCGGAACTTCCTCAAGACATTCCTGAAGCTTTTCGGGCTTGCCCATCTTCTTGAGCTGAGAAATAAGGTTGGAGAGCATTCCGCCGGGAACCTGATAGATAAGAGCGTTAGCGTTTACTGCAAGTACCTTGGGGTCAAGAAGACCTTCAGCGATGTACTTCTCACGAAGGGGTGTGAAGTAACGGGAGATCTCGTCGAGCTTTGTAAGGTCAAGACCTGTGTCAAACTCTGTACCCTGGAGAGCGGCTACGAGAGGCTCTGTGGGAGGCTGGGATGTACCCATAGCCATGGGGGAGATAGCAGTGTCGATGATATCGCATCCTGCCTCAATAGCCTTGAGAGCAGCCATGGATGCAAGACCTGCTGTATAGTGTGAGTGAAGCTCAAGAGGAAGATCCGGAAATTCCTTCTTGATAGCCTTAACGAGCTCAGCGGCATCAAAGGGCTTGAGAAGTCCGGACATGTCCTTGATACAGATGGAACCAACACCCATATCAACGAGCTGACGTGTGTAATCTACAAAATAATCTGTTGTATAAACAGGACCTGTTGTGTAGGAGATAGCAACCTGAGGATGTCCGCCCTCCTTGTTTGTAGCCTTGATAGCAGTTTCAAGGTTACGGGCATCATTGAGTGCGTCGAAGATTCTGATTACGTCGATACCGTTAGCAACTGACTTCTGAACGAAGTATTCAACAACGTCGTCAGCATAGTGACGGTAACCGAGGATGTTCTGTCCGCGGAAAAGCATCTGAAGCTTTGTGTTCTTAGCTCTTGCCTTGATCTTGCGGAGTCTTTCCCAAGGATCTTCGTTAAGGAAACGAAGACAAGCATCGAATGTAGCACCGCCCCAGCATTCGATTGCGTGGTAGCCGACTTTATCCATTACTTCAACGATGGGAAGCATTTCATCTGTTGTCATTCTTGTGGCGATCAAAGACTGATGTGAGTCACGAAGAACGGTTTCACATATTTTAACTTTAGCCATTAATTAAATTCCTCTCTTTCGTATTATTTAAAAAGTGCAAGCAGGAATCCTGCGGCAACCGCAGAACCGATAACACCTGCAACGTTGGGGCCCATTGCATGCATGAGGAGGAAGTTGGAGGGGTTCTCCTTCTGTCCAACGATCTGAGAAACACGAGCCGCCATGGGAACCGCAGAAACACCTGCAGAACCGATAAGGGGATTAACCTTTCCTT
>JAZQRT010000072.1:0-13847 GCA_045629725.1 Eubacteriales bacterium
GTTTCTTTCTATGGAAATATTGAAGTAACTGATATTTTCCTCCAGACAAAGAACGAGGGTGAAATGAAAGATAACGAAGGTTCTCACGGTAAGTATACCGTTGAGGCTTGGGTTGACGGTGCATGGAAGAAAGTTGGCACAGTTGATGCTCTCATCAACGGAACTACACTTGACGCAGACGTTGTTACAAACAAGATCAAGGTAACAGCTCATGATTGGGAAAACGACAACTGGGTTTCTATCGCTGAGCTTACCGTTTACGCAAAAGAAGTTGACGCTCCCTCTACCGGTGATGCTACTGTAGTTGCAATCGTATTTGCAACAGTTGCTATGCTTGGTATGGCAGTTGTAGTTACAAAGAAGGTTAACGCTTAATTTGTGAAAAATTACTTTAATGTAATTAAATAATATTTCCCACCCCGTTCGGGGGTGGGATTTTTTGTTTTTAAAAACTACGAAAAATTTTTCATACCTCTTGACAAATTAAAAAAAGAGTATTATAATCCAATTTGCAAATAATTTGCATTTTGGAGATGTAATGGAAAAACAAATTTATAATACAAAGATAAAAAAGAAAATACTTGAGTATTTCGCTGATAACGCAGAGAATACCTACAGCGCAAAGGAGATTCACTCCGAGCTTACCGAAAAAGGCGAAAAGGTCAATATTACAACTGTTTACCGTAATCTTGATAATATGACGGGGGACGGTATGCTTATCCGCTTCCAAGATAGCCGTTGCGAAAAGGCGATCTATAAATATTCGGGCAAGGGTAGAAACTGCCGTTCCCATCTTCATATGAAGTGTGTGGAGTGCGGAATTGTGATACATCTTGATTGTCACTTTATGCACGAGCTTGAAAGTCACGTTAAAGAGGAGCATGGATTTAGGCTTCTTTGTTCAAATTCTGTAATTTACGGTGTTTGTAAGGATTGTGAGGGTAAAAGTGATGAAGAAATTTAAAATAGCTCTCGTGTTGACGATCGTTCTTACGGTGGTTATTTCTTTTGCTTCTTGCTCGGAAAGTAATAATAGCGGAAAATTGTCCGTTGTATGTGCGGGATTTGCGGAATATGATTGGACGAGAAATATAATCGGAGATGCATCGGATAAATTTGAGATCACCTATCTTTTGGACGATGGCTCCGATCCTCATAGCTTTCAGCCCTCAATTATAGATATGGCAAATATTTCGGACGCAGATCTTTTCGTATACGTCGGCGGAGAATCGAATACATGGGCACAAGATATTATCATGGGTTCTTCCTCTTCAAGTCTTAAGACGCTTTCTTTGTATGAACTTTTTTCTTCCGAGCTGATAGAAACTTCAAATTCTTCTGAAAGCCATGTCAACGATCATGAAGAACACGAACATTCAGCGTACGACGAGCATCTTTGGCTATCCTTGAAAAATGCAGTAAAGGCAGTTGAAGCAATAAGAGATTCACTTATTATGATCGACCCCGAGGGAAGGGATATATATGTTGAAAATTGCAGTATATATGTGGAGTCACTTCGCTCACTTGATGCAAAATATCAATCAAAGCTTTCAATGACAAAGAATAACACCTTGATCTTTGCGGATAGATTCCCATTTTCATACCTTGCGAGGGATTATTCCATAAATTTTTATGCTGCATATTCGGGATGCTCTGCTGACAGTGAGCTGAATGATGACAGAATAATTTTTCTTGCGGACAAAATGGACGAGCTTGATATCTCGTATATATGTGTTATTGAAACCTCGGATGGCAGACTTGCTGAAACCGTCGGTTCAGCAACTAAAAAGGGAAGCGCCGAAGTGATTAAATTTGATTCGTGTCAATCGGTATCTGCTGCGCGTGTTCAAAAGGGTGTTACCTATCTTGGCATTATGGAATCAAATCTTGAACTTATTATAAAGGCACTTGGATAAAGTAGAACGGATAATTGTATGTCAATAATCGAATGCAGTAACCTTACTCTTGGTTATGATGGGGTAAAGGTTCTTGAAAATTTAAATTTTAATGTTGAAAAGGGAGGATATCTTTCCGTTGTCGGTGAAAACGGTGCGGGTAAGAGCACTCTCGTAAAAGCGATCCTCGGTCTTATCGAGCCTATGTCGGGAAAGATCATTTTCGGCGAAGGGGTAGGTCACTCCGAGATCGGCTATCTTCCTCAGCAAAGCGAGGCTCAAAGGGATTTTCCCGCCTCAGTTTATGAGATAGTTCGTTCGGGCTGTCTTGGAAAAAAAGGATTTAATCCCTTTTATACTTCTGAGGATAAAAAGAGAGCTCTTTATTATATCGAGCTTCTTGGGCTTGAAAAATATAAAAATAAGTCATACAAAGCTCTCTCGGGAGGTCAACAGCAAAAGGTACTTCTTGCACGTGCTCTTTGCGCCGCAGAAAAGCTTATACTTCTTGATGAGCCTGTTACAGGTCTTGATCCTGTTTCAATCGGAGAATTTTATTCACTTGTTGAAAAGCTTAACCGAGAAGGTGTTACGGTTATAATCGTTTCTCACGATATCATTTCGGCAGTACGCTATTCAAGCCACATTCTTCACATAACAAAGGAAGGAGCTTTTTACGGCGAAGTTAATGAATATGTGAAAAGTGAGCAGTATACAAGAATAATGGGAGGGCAGAAGGATGAATAATATAATTCAGCTTTTTTTAAATTATTCTTTTGTCAGATACGCTCTTGCTGCGGCGGTGATGATATCTCTTTCCTCATCACTTCTTGGTGTAAATCTTGTGCTTAAAAGATATTCATATATAGGTGACGGTCTTTCACACGTTGCTTTTGGCGGACTTGCTATTGCTGCGGCTCTTAATTTTTCCAATAATTTATTCATTGTCATGCCCTTGACCATCCTTGTTGCGATACTTTTAATTGGCACAGACGGCAAAACACGCAGGGGAGATTCGTCCCTTGCAATGCTTTCGGTTACTTCAATGGCACTTGGATATCTTATTTTTAATAAATTTCCATCATCGGGTGGGAATATTTCCGGGGATGTTTGTACGTCGCTTTTCGGTTCAACCGCGATCCTCACTCTGAAAGGCAGTGATATAAAGCTCTGCGTCATAATGGCTGCAGTAGTGCTCTTGTTCTTTCTCCTGTTTTACAACAAGATCTTTGCAATTACCTTTGACGAAACCTTTGCTTATGCAACCGGTGTCAGAACCAAGGTTTATAAATTTATCATTGCGGTTATAATAGGAGTTGTCATTTCCATTTCCATGCGTCTTGTCGGCTCGCTTCTTGTTTCTGCTCTTGTAGTTTTTCCGGCTATGTCAGCAATGAAGGTCTTTAAAAGCTTCAAGTCCGTAATGGTTTGCTCAGCGGTGATCTCTGTCAGTGTTGCACTTCTTGGCTTCGTTCTTTCTATTGTTTTTGATACGCCTGTCGGAGCTACAATCGTTGCAGGAGATGCCATTATTTTTGCTCTATTCTCGGTTCTCGGAAGATTTATGAGAACATAAATGTTTTGAATTTATATAACAAAGACCTCCATCGGTGTTTAGGATGGAGGTCTTTGTGTTATTATTTTCATTAAAGTATAAGTGTGAATAACGGTAAGGTCATAAAGCAAAGAAGTGTTGTGACCATAATACAGTTGGCTGCAAGCTCGGCTTCTTTTCCGTACATTTCAGATAGGGACTGTATGATCGCGGCGCAGGGAGTACCGGAAAGAACTACAAGGCACGCCTTGAATGAATAGTCAAGTGGAATAAAATATAGCACAGAAAAGCAGAAAAGAGGGAACACAAGAAGCTTCATCAGTGCGATCAAAAAAACCATGGGCTTTGAAATGATGTTTTTCAGGTTAGTTGAGGCAAGTCTGATACCGAGGATGAACATACAAAGAGGTGTTGTCATTGATCCGATCTTGCCGATTGCTTCGGCAAAGACTGTGGGAATGAATCTTCCAAGTCCGAGGAAGTAAATTGGAAGGGCAAAAAGTAAACCAAATGTAGTGGGATTGAAAAGAGCGGAACGAACAGAAATGTACTTTCGTTCACCTGTTATGCAAAATGAACCCATAGTAAAAACAAGAAGGTTCATAGCAACCATGTACATCGCCACATAACAGGGAATTTCAGGATTGTCAGGAAAAAGTGCAGTCATAAGGGGGAGTCCGAAGAACCCGACGTTACCCATTACGGATGCGATGGATAGTATTCTGTATTTGGCCTCCGCGTGCCGTCTTGAAATAATAAAATAAATGAGCATGATGAATGAAGCCTGTAAGAGAAGTGCAAAAAGGAAGAACATCAACATGTTTTTTGCGTTTTCAATGGTGTACTCAAGCTGAAGAAACATGTGAATTTCCAAAAACGGAGTACCGATATAGATAAGCACTGCAGAAAGTGTGGGCAGATGGGAGGGCAGGGCTTTGTTCATTTTGCATATGGTAAAACCGGGAATGATAAAGAAAAGCGTTGCAAGAACGTTTGACAGTGCAATTTCAAATCCCATAATATATTTCCTTTCATCACGTTTGTTGTATTGTTACGATAATCATATCAAATAAAACGGGTGCTTTCGCACCCCTAAAAAAGTAAAAAAAATCAATATTTGCAAGGATCATTTGTTTTTATCCGAGTTTGACAGTTTAGTACTTCTCATGCTTCGGAGATATTTTCCGGGAGTAATACCAACGACCTCCTTGAATTGACGAATAAAGTGATATTGGTTGTTATAACCGGAAAGCTCAGCAATTTGCTGAATTGAATATCTGTTGTCTGCCATGAGAGTTTTTGCATGTTCGATCTTCACGAGAAGGTAATCCTTTTTGGGTGAAATACCGAAAATCTGCTTGTAGAGGTTGTGAAAACGGGAAGGGGAAAGGTTGACCATGGAAGCCATTTGTTCAACTGTAAGGTTTTCCTCAAAGCTTAAATGTATTCTGTTTCGAAGCTCTGTGAAACGGGCAACGGTTTCGGTATCAGCATAACTTGACTGCAGATCTTGATTTGAATTTCTTGCAATTAAAGTGAACAGTTCACGTAGTTTTAACTCGCAAATCTCCTCGAAATATTCAAATTTTGTTATACTTTCTTTTTCAATCGCTTGAACGATCGAGGTGATCGCGTCGGAATTCAACGGATAATATATCTTATTGAATTCAAGTCCGTATTTCGCCATAATGGGAATAAGATTGCAATCAAAATGAATAAAATCATGGAGAAGCTTGCAATTTGGAGAAGAAAAATGCTGGGTGGAATATTTATCGTAGATAATACAAGCACCCTTTTTCGTTTCAATAACGGTATCGTCAACAGTAAGCAAAACAGGAGTCAAATAATGAATGAAAATATATTCTGCTCCAGTTGTACGGCGATGGAGCTCAAAGCCCATTCTTTCGGGCCACATCGTTTTTACCTTAATTATTTCCAATTTCATCCCTCCTTTAAACTACCTGATTGTATGATAACATAAAAAGTAGAAAATGTCAATAAATTAATAATGGGTGATATTGAAAAAATCATATAATTATGATAAAATATTATACAGGAAAGTTATAATTCTGATATTTGGTTATTGTGCAATAAAACCAAATGTTGTTTTTGTGCATTATTACATGAAAGGATTTTTATGAAGTATTACAAGTTTTCATGCCTTGTGATGTCTATAGCTTCCGCCGTAGTTTTTTTAGTAACGTTGATATATGCTTTTTCCGGCAACAATCTTTTCGGAAGCGTTTTGACTGCAATTCTTCTTTGTTTATTTGGAGCTTTGACAGTTGTTTGTCTTTGCATCAGTAACGTAGGCGGCAACGTTTTTTATAAGATCGGCTTTTATATTTTACACGGAGGACTTGTTCTTTTGATTGTCGGTTTTATGATATACGGTGCACTTGGTACAAAGTATGATGTCAGTATTTTCCGAGGAGAGACCTATTACGACTCTATAAGAGATACAACCGGTGAAGAGGAAAAAATGGTCAGTCTCGGGTTTAAATTCAGACTTGAAGGATTGCAAACGGAATATCATACGGATAAAGAGGGAAATGCAACGGAGTCGCCGAAAATGTATACTGCCTTTTTATCGGTTATATATCCCGGAGAAACCCAATCTCAAATCCTTGAGCTTTCTGTGAACAAGCCCCTGTACATCAATGGATACAAGATATATCTCATGAGCGTTTCAAATGATGGACAAAACGGTGCCACGCTTCTTTTTAAGCGGGATCCCGCGGAGTTTACAATAACCTTTGGCATAGCACTGACTATCGTAGGTTCGTTTTTGATGTGTTATCTTTCTGACGTTCCTTTAAGGGTAAAAAAAGGAGGGGCGCGAAATGAATAACTCAATTCTGATCTTTGTTCTGATATTTGTAAGTGCTCTATTGTATTACGGAGCTTTTGCCGCATCATTTTTAAAAAACTCCAAGGTCAAATGGTGGCTTTGGCTTGGCGGATGTTTTGTCAATCTGGTACTGATATTTAATAATTATGCAATTAACGGATACGTTCCCTTTGTGTCCATGTTTCAGGTCCTCATATTTTTGGCGGTATGCTTTTTACCGATCTACTGTTATGTAAATTACGTAGGACGATGCAAGGGATATGAAAGATATTTTATATTTGCTTCGGCGTTAGTGATGACAGGTCCTGTGTTTATGGATAAAAATGCGGAGTGGACATTTCCTCCGGCGCTTAATTCACCTTGGTTTGTGCCCCATATACTTGTGTATATGATATCCTATTCACTTGCAGTGGTTGCTTTTTTGATGGTTCTTTCGTTCCTCATAAAAGGTGAAAAAAAGGACGGGGATGCAGCTCAGGTGTGTATAAGATGTCTTTTTCCCTTTATGACCTGCGGAATGTTCTTCGGAGCCATTTGGGCAAATCAGGTCTGGGGAGATTTCTGGAGCTTCGATATCAAGGAATGCTGGTCTCTTGTAACTTGGTTGATATATATGTTGTATCTGCATTGTTACAGACGGGCAAGGTTAAAGAAATATTGTCCGATACTTGCTATACTCGGCCTTGTGGGTGTTATCGTTACCTTCTTCTTCGCGAACGTTATCGGAGGCAGCGATTCAATGCACTCGTACAATTAAGATAATTTAACATAGCTTTATGTTTCATTATATTTTTAAAGAAAAGGAGATTTTTGCTGTGAATCAATCTAAGAAAAACTCAAAGAAAATGAGCAGAGCGGTAATAAGCGCAATTGTGATCACCGTCTTGACAACACTTGTGGTTTTGACACTCGTGGCATGTGATCCCAATACACCTGCAACATCTGCCGTTCCTACAGGAACAGTACCTTCCACAACAGGAACCACAGATGCAGCTTTGGAAAGCCCGTTTTATTCACCCTCCTCTGTAAGCGTTGATGGTGAGGGCAATATTTATGTTGCCGATACAACCAAGAGGACTGTAACCAAACTTTCTCCCGCGGGAGAAGTACTTGCTGAATATAAGTCTTCCATGACGGTAACAAGAGCGGTGTACCAAGATTCGAAGGTATACCTTCTTGAAGGAGAGCTTGACGGTAAGCTTACGGTACTTTCTGCTGACCTCAAAAAAGAAACACAGATAGATTTAGGTCATACTCCCAATGATATAGTAATCAATGGAGGAACAGCCTACGTTTCCAACCGTTTTGACAATGCAGTCGGCGTATTAGACCTTGCAGCCGGTAAACAGACTACTGAGATCAAGGTTGAAAGAGAACCCCGTTCAATGGTTCTTGTAGGTAAGGATCTCTATGTAGGATGCTTCCTTACAGGTGATAAATCCAATGCAGATAACGTATCATCAAAGGTTGAGGTTATTGATACAACAACCAATAAGGTGAAAAAGACCATAGCACTTACAGATGGTTCTCAGAGTGTTATGGGACTTACTGCTTCTCCCGACGGAGCAAAGGTATACGTAACACACCTCGTTTCAAGATATACTTATCCCACAACGCAGCTTGACAGAGGTTGGATCAATACAAACGGATTTACGATCATTGATACAAAGGATTTTTCAACTGTAGCGGTGCTCCTTGACGAGCTTGAGCTTGGTGCTTCCAATCCTTGGGACGTTCAGATCTCTGAGGACGGTAAGATGCTCTATTTCTCAATCTCGGGAACACACGAGATCATGACCGTTAACGTTGAAAAGCTTGAAAAGGCACTCAACGCAGTTGAAAAGGGAAGTAACGATAAGGTTCCCTCGCTTGATAAGGTTGAGGAATATATTCCATTCCTTGACGGCGCAAAGACACGTTACTCCACAGGCGGTAACGGACTCCGCGATATGACGCTTTCCGGCGGTAAGCTTTACGTTGCTCAGTATTTCTCAGGTGACGTAGCAGTTATTGATCTTGAAACAATGGGTGTAACAACACTCAAAGTTGGTGAGCAGGGCGAAGAAGATGCAGTTCGCCTTGGTGAATCACTTTGGTATGATGGTAACTACTGCTACCAGAAATGGGAAAGCTGTGCTTCATGTCATCCCGATGCAAGAGCAGATGCCCTTAACTGGGACAACCTCAATGACGGTCTTGGCAATCCCAAGAATACCAAGAGTATGCTTTTCTCTCACAGAACTCCCCCTGTAATGATCACAGGCGCAAGAGTAAGTGCAGAGCTTGCAGTAAGAAAGGGTATGTTGTTTATCCAGTATAACGTACTTGAGGAAGAGAAGCTTTGCGCTATTGACGAGTACCTCAAGTCACTTCTTCCCGTTGAGAGCCCCTACCTCAACCGTGACGGTTCTCTCACAGAGGCGGCAGAAGTAGGTAAGAAGCTCTTTGAAGAGGTTGGATGTGCAAAGTGTCACCCCGCACCTCTTTATACAGATCTTAAAAAATATACGTCTCCCTATCTTGGTGAAGACGGAACTTGGGAAAACAGAGATTTTGTAACTCCTACTCTTGTTGAGATCTGGAGATCTGCTCCTTATACGTACTTTGGCGGCGAAACAGACATGATAACGATTGTTAAAAAGTTTGCAAACAGAACGCTTACAGACGATGAGGCTGCAAAAATTGCAGAATTTGTACTCTCTATCGGTATCGTTGGAGAAAAGTACGGTGTTGAACAGGTTCTTTCAACCAAGGATGGCGAAACTCTTTACTGTAACGTAACACCGGGAGCAAAGATCGATACCATCAGCGTTCGTAAGCAGTATGCTTCCGCCCCCGATGCATCCATAACTGTTAAGCTTGTTGGAGCAGACGGCAAGGAGATCGCAACAAAGACAGAGGCGCTTGCAGGTATGACTTATAATACTGCAAAGACTATCACACTTGGATTTGAAGTTCCTTCAGATCTTGCAAAGGGTTCATATCTTGAAGCAGTAATTACTGATGCATCCGGAAATGCACTCGCATCGGTATATAAACTTACATACACAGGCTGATTTAGAAAGGAAGGTATAATATGAAAACAAGAAATAAGAACTTAAGAGTATTGTTAAGTGCTGTTTCTGTGTTGCTCCTTATTATGACGGTTGTAATGGCATCCTTCTCCTTCTCGGTTTCGGCAGATAATGATGAACCCGAGGTAAGAGGTACCCTTACGCAGACTATCAAAAAGACTGATGCTAACACAGATCTTCTCAAAACCTTCACAAGCGAAACGAATTATTATATTGTTGTAAGGCACAAGCACATGGGCGGTTCCCACTATGCATATACTGATGCTCTTGCTGAGACCAACGGATCTGATGATAGATACAAGGAATACAATTTCTATGCAGGTTCAAGCATGGTGCTTCTTACAGCAGTTGATAAGGGTGAAACCGTTGAAATATATGAGGATACTCTTTTCAAGTCCAATGCAGGTGTAATCAGAGACCCTGATGTATCCAGTGATGGAAAGAGAGTGCTTTTCTCTTACAAAGCAACAACAAATGACGATTTCCATATCTATGAGATGGTTATCGAAACAAAGGAAATGACTCAGCTTACGTTTGGTTCGGGTAAATCCGATATTGAAGCAAAGTATCTTCCCAACGGAAATATCGTTTTCAATTCCAACCGTTGTGTTCAGACAGTTGACTGTTGGATCACTCCCGTTCAGAATCTTTATATCATGAACGGTGATGGAACAAATGCTATTCGTGTTGGCTATGATCAGGTTCATACAACGTATCCCACAGTTACAAGTGACGGCAGAGTTATTTATACAAGATGGGACTATAATGACAGAACACAGATGTGGGTACAAGGCGTATTCCAGATGTTCCAGGACGGTTCAAATCAGACTGAGCTTTACGGAAATAACTCTAACTACCCCACAACACTTCTTCATACACGCGAGATCCCCGGTTCCCCCGGAAAGTATATTTCTATCGCATCCGGACACCACGTATATCAGCAGGGTAAGGTAGTGATCGTTGATACCAATGTTGACAGAAATGATCCCGATGCTATCAAATATGCAACTAAAGACGGAGCATCATTTGGTAAGCCCAACAATATTGACGGCGGAAGCTATACAACCGACGGCGCTGTGTATAAATATCCTTATGCATTCAACGAGTCCGAATTCCTTGTAGCTTCATCAACAAAGTACGATGGATCTAATACAAAGTTTAATATCTATCTTATGAATACAAAGGGTGCTAAGGTAGTTATTGCCGAAGGTGCCTCAACTCAGGCTGCGAGCCAGATCGTTCCTGTAAAGGGAGGAGATCCCTTCAATAGACCCAGCTCTCTCAACTATTCTACAGGCACAGGTACTTACTATGTTGCTGACGTTTACGTTGGAGAAGGAATGGAAGGCGTTGAAAGAGGAACTGTAAAGTATCTCAGAGTTGTTGAGATCGAATACAGAACAACTTCTCTTGGTGCTACATTCCAGTCAGGAAGCGGAACAGGAGACCCCTTCTCACCTATTGCAACAGGTAACGGTGCATGGGATATCAAGGCAGTTCTCGGTATCGTTCCAGTTGAGGAGGACGGATCTTGTATGTTCAAGGTTCCTGCAGATACTCCGATATACTTCCAGCTCCTTGACAAGGATGGACAGATGATCCAGACAATGCGTAGCTGGTCAACACTTATGTCGGGAGAGACATACTCATGTGTTGGATGTCACGAGGACAATAATACAACTCCTCTCGGAAATGCTAATGTGACCCTTGCAATGAAGAAGGGTGTACAGGATCTTCAACCCGATACTTGGATGGGACAGTTTGAGGAATACGAAGGCTTCGATCCTTACAAGGACGATGCGATAGGCTTCTCATATCTCAATACCGTTCAGAGAGTTCTTGATAAGAACTGTGTAACCTGTCACTCCAATACAGATGAGTCCATCTCCAAGATCGATGCAACGATGGTTTCAACGATCAGAGATGACCTTAAGAATGCAAATTATCTCATCAAACCCTCTGACGTTTGGGCATATACCGTTGACGGAGGCAAATCCGGCACTGCATACGCTCCCTTTGGTGCTATTACAAGCTCTCAGAAGGATATCAATACACCCTATAGCGGAAACAAGATCACACTTACAAAGAGCATAAACGTAACAAAATATGACAAGGAAGCATGTGCTTTCACACTTTGGCTTGAATATTCAGGTACCATTACAGTAAAGGTCAACGGCACAGCTGTGTATACAAGCACAAAGGTGGCTCTTGGCGAAGAATCCGTTGTTATTGAGAATAAATATTTTGATCTTGGTGAAAACACAGTTACTGTTGAGGTTGATGGCGGTACAAAGTATGTAAATCTTTCTCTTTCAGCATCTGTTCCCGGTGCATCCGAGGAAGTAACAATTTTCAATAAGGGCGCAACTTGGACCTACAAAACAAGCACATCCTCAAGCTCGGTTTCATCTGACTGGTATAAGGATGACTTTGATGATTCTTCTTGGAAGACAGGAAGCGCTCCGTTCGGAAGCTTTGGTTCAACAAAGACTACATGGAATGATTCAAACGGAGATTATATCTGGCTCAGAACTGAGTTTACTATCGATTCTCTTGATAAGTACAAGGGCGGAGATCTTTATTTCGATATATTCTATGATGACCACTGTACGATCTACATAAATGAAACAGAGGTATTTTATAATTCTGGTTACAATACAAGCTATGAAAAGAAGATAGCGCAGAAGAAGGTTGATAAGGTTCTTAAGGAGGGTGTAAATACCATCGCAGTAAAGCTTGGCGATACAGGCGGCGGACACTTCTTTGATACAGGTATCTTTGTTCTTACAAAGCCTTCCGCAAATCTCCAGACAACAGCAGTGTTCTCTCTTGAAGGAGCTCCTATTTCTGCTTCAAGAATGATGAGAACGTATCCTCTTTCCTATCTTGTACTTACAGGCTCAAAGCCCAGTACGAACGGTAACCAGGAATCAGGTCTTAACTGGATCGGAGATGCTTCCAACAGCTATACAAATTGGATTTCTTCAATGAGTGACCCCGTGGTTCAGAAGCCTTATAAGGCAGGATCTTCCAAGAGTGCAATTATTGAAAAGCTTGCATCAGGTCACTGCGGAACCATCAGTGATGAAGAGCTTGCTGTAATCAAGTGTTGGATAGACCTTACAGTTCCTTGTCACGGTGAATATGACGAGTGCAATACCTTCAATTCGGCTATGCAGCGTCAGTATACTGAAACGGTTAATAAGAGAGCGTATTACGATGCGATTGACCGTTACACCAAGCTTTCTATCGCAGGTGTTACATCTCAGAAGGAAGTAAAGATCACCTATGAAGGAAAGAATGAAACAACAGAAGCAACAGGTAAGGGGCTTGCAACACTTTACGTTGACGGAAAGTATGCAGCAGGCGACAAGGTAACAGTAACTCTTCCCGAGGGAGAGAAGTACGTCTTTGTAGGCCTTAACGCCCGTGCAGGAGAAGTTCTTATGTATCTTCCTACAGGAACATGGACGTATAAGTTTGAAAATCTTACAACATGTTATCCCAATACGATGAACAACGTAACTTCCTATTCTTACCGTGAAAATACTATCACTGCAAGAATTCCCACTGCAGATGAGCTTGCCCAAACAAGAAACCTTGCTGCGAACATATACGATCTTTCATCAGCAAAGGATGCATATCCTCATGCTACGGGATCAAGCGCAACATCAGGTGCACAGTTTGCAGTCAGAAATGCAATTGATGGATTCTATTCCAACCAGAGTGCGGCAGCTAAGTGGCCCGCAAATGCTTGGAAGCCTTCAACAAGTGAAAAGTCTTCTGAGATCAAGATCGATTTTGGACGCAGTGTTGTAGTAGAGGAGCTTGTTGTTTATATAACAGGTGATGCAACTCACTATGTTACAGCAACTGTTGTTCTTTCAGACGGTACTGAAATGGAGATCAACCTCAGAGATACCGATGAGGGAATGAGCTTTGATCTTGGCGGTAAAACTACAACTTCCATTACCATCAAGAATCTTGTAAAGGCAGATGAATCAAAAGCTGCAGCAATTTCAGAAGTAAAAGTATTCGGACACGAAGCATAATCTTCTAAATATTATATTGGGCTGTAAAAAACTCAAGTCGGGTTTTTTACAGCCTTTTTAAGATAATTTAAAAACAAACTTGAATTTTGTAGTGCAGATCAGAAAAAAATATATAATTTTCAAAAAAATATTAAAATAACTCTTCACAAAATGAAAAAAATGTGATATTATTAGATGTAATATATAATTTTTAGCGGATGGAAAGATAATGGAGAAGACTATTTTTGCAATCGTAACGGAAAGCCCGGAGCGCACTGAGCTTCTTGGCGGACTATTTTCAAAGTATTTGGAAAACGGTTCTTTTGTTGCGATGTATGGCGATCTCGGCGCGGGTAAAACAGCGTTTGTCAGAGGTATCGTTGGTAAGATGATACCCGAGGCGTATGTGACCAGCCCAACGTATACCATTGTAAATGAATA
>JAZQRT010000073.1:0-12489 GCA_045629725.1 Eubacteriales bacterium
CTGTTCCGTCGGGTGAATAGAAGAAGGAAGCATGTCCCGGACCGAAGGCTCCGTTTCCGTAAACAAGGAGGGGACTGTCGTGCTTTTTCCAGTTGTTTTTGTCGCAAAGTGCTCCGCCTGTATGCTCAAGCACCCCAAGGAGGTAGTGATCCGACCAGCATCCGTTTGCAGAGTAGATGATAAAGAGGCGATCGTTTTTCTCAACGAAGAATCCGCCCTCAACACATGCCCAGTCGCCAACATAGGGAGGAATAAGCTCCCATTCTTTTTCGGCAATAGCAATAGTTACTCCTGTTTCTATCTTAAGAGTTGTGGGGTCTTCCATTTCATAAATGTCAAGCACCTGTCCGAGCTCGTTGTCAACTCGTGAGTTGCACATGTATTGCTTGCCGTCCTTTGCGATGTAGGACGTGGGGTCAATGGAGAAGATATCGGGAGAGGGCTTGCCAACGAATTCCCAATCTCCAAAGGGGTCGTCAGAAAGGGCACGCATTATGAAAAGTCTTTTCGGACCTCTGCCTTCGGTTATACGTCCGCTTGTGTAGATGTACCATCTGCCGTCAGAGCCGCGGTGCATCTCGGGTGCCCAAATATCACCCCAAATGCCATGCTCATCGCCGTTGGGACGGAATATGATCTTTGATTCGCCCTTTCTGATAATATCCGCAACGTGCTTGGAGCGGAATATCTCCAAATAGTTGTGGCGTGTGAAAATTGAATAATAGTATCCCGTTACCTTATCGTATGTAATAAAAGGATCGGGAGTATCAAAATCTGCGATTGGATTGTGGAATGTATGCATTTTCAGACTCCTTAAATTTCATATTTTACTTGTTTATTGTATCATAAATCCCATTGTAAGTCAACAACTTATGAATTAAGTATGCTTTTGAGATTGTTGTACCCCATTTCGATACCATAGAGGGGGTCTTCTATACCTTCAAATTCAAGAGTGAGGTAGCCGTCGTACTCGTTTTCTTTAAGAGATGCAAGACACTGTGCAACGGGAACGTTGCCCTCTCCGACGATCGTGCCTTTAAGGTGATTTCCTCCGCGGGAGCCGAACCAGCCCTTGTTGGGATCATCTGCCTCGGTGAGCTGTGATCTGTAAAGAAAATCCTTTGCGTGAGCGTGGCGGGTATAGGGACTAAGGCGCTTGACTGCGGAAACGGTATCTTCGTCGGCACAGAGAAAATTACCGATATCTACAAGTGCTCCGAAATTCGGCTCGTTTACAGCTCTTATTAATTTTTCAACTCTATCGGAGTCCTGAGAGAAATATCCGTGGTTCTCCGTTGTATTGATTATGCCATTTTCTTCCGCGTATTTCGTTATTTCACGGATAGCGGGGGCAATGATCTCAATTGCCTTATCATAGCTTTCAGAGTCCTTCCTGCCGTCGGGAAAGCCTGAGCTTATATCGTGTCTGAATATCCTGCAGCCGTAAGCCTTTGCAATATCTATATTGCGCTTCACCTTTTCCACTTCTTTTTGGATATCCTCGCATCTGAGAAAATCCGCACCGGTGCAAAAGCAAACGGGAGTAATGCAGAGCTCCTTGCAGTATTTATTTATATCTCGGGCATATTCAAGATAGTCTTCGTAAGGAAGCCCTACTTCAACAAAATCCAAGCCCTCAAAGCCGATCTCAGCTGCTTTTTTTATGCAATCCTTTACGCCCGATACTCTGTCATGAGCGTACTGATGGAAGCTGTATAAGCTAACACTTAGTTTCATGGTTATCACTTTCCTTTCCTTAAAGTTAATTATATATTATCAAAAGAAAATTGTCAATGATTTGATAAAAAGACACATCAGTCAGAGGTTAATCTGAATGATGTGTCTTTTACTATTTAATATTTAATGATTTTATCTAACCATCATAAGTGAAACGATCTGGAAGGGTTTAACGGTAAGAGTGATCTTTCCGTCAACAACGGGGATCTCTTCCTTAATATCTTCCAAAATGTTGCAGCGGAATACCTGCTTTACGCCCTCGGGTACTGTTACGGTGCAGTTGGTCTTGTTGCGTTCTGCCTCGTAAAGACGAACTACAAAAGCATCATCTCTGTATGCCGCAGGCTTGATAGCCTCGCAGATCACGTTGTCTGCGGAGATGGACATGAAGGGAGCCTTGGTGTCGGCAGAGCCTTCGGATATAACCGCGGGAACGTTGAGGAGGTAGGATTCACGGATAACGTTATTTGTTGAGAATCCTTCTGCATGAGGATAGAGTGAGTAGGTCATTTCGTGTACGCCCTCGTCACCTGTTACGTCGGGGTGAGTACCGCCGCGGTGGAGAGTGAGGCAGAGGTTGCCCTCGTAGGTTGAAAGACCGTACTTGCAGTCATTGAGTATAGCAACGCCAAAGCGTGATTCGGAAAGGTCGCTCCACTTGTAGTTGCAAACCTCGAATTTAGCTGCTTCGTATTCATTGTTGCGTGTTACGGGGCGGTCTATATGACCGAACTGGATCTCGTTCTTGATGTTCATGCTATTGATATCAAGGTCAAATCCCGTTTTAAGCAGGGTATGCTTTTCCTTCCAATCAACAACTGTGTGGAAGTCAACACGCGCGGTGTTTGCATAGAAGATAACATCCTGCATAAGCTTTGATGCCTGACCGATAGCGTAGGTAAGGCGGAGAACAAACTGAAGCGCGCCGTTTGAAACAACTTCCATGGAAAGAAGATCATCCTGTACACGGAGCTTGGACATTGTTTCGATATCAATATCCCAGTTATCATAAGTCTTCGGAACGTCCTCGGCAATATAGATGGTGTTAAGAGGTAAGCCTGCGTCCTTTTTGATCTCGCGGTCCGCGCGCTTGTCAATAAAGGATACGATTCCGCCCTTGTCGTTAAAGGTAACCTTTGCAAAGGGTGTTTCCAAAACTGTGCCGTCCCATGCAAAGGGAGATTCAGCAGTGGTGATCTTGTCGCAGGTGGGAAGGGAAACCTGACCCATGGCAGGAATTTCAATTCCGCCCACAGCAACAACTGCCTTGCCTGTTACGTCGGTGTAGCTTTGCGCGATCTTGCCCTCGGGGTATACACCTTTATCTTCTATTGTGATCACGTCGTCACGGTCAAAGGAAGTAGTGTTGAAAAGGGTAATACCCTCACCTGCGAGAAGCTCTGCGGTATAATTATTGCAAATCTCCTTTGCCTTGTCAACAAGCACGTAGTTTTCTGCAACGGATTTCTGTGTAACTCCTGTGTAGCAAGTGCCGGGGAGAATGTCGTGGAACTGATTGGTCATCAATACCTTATACATTTCATCGGTGCGCTCGTTCTTGGGTTTGCCTGCAAGGACGTTGAAGTAGTCCATATCGTGAAGTGCAAATTCTGCCTTACGGTTGGAGCGCTTGATCTCGTGCATCTGTGTGAGAGTTCCGCGGTGAAGCTCAAGGTAAAGCTCACCTGTGTAGGTGGGAAGCTTATCCCCAACCTTTTCAAGCTCCTGCATAAATTCGCTGATGGTGGTATAACGGCAGTTTACAAGTCCGGGAACATTAGTGATACGGCGAGCCTTTTCAAGCATTGCAGGGGTAGGACCGCCGCCGCCGTCACCGTGACCGAAGGAATGGAGTCTTCCCTCAAAGTGTTCCTTGTTTTTAATGGTATCTATTTGTTTTTGAGTATCCTTTACGTCGGGGGATGTGTCGATGGTATTGAGGTGTGTGAGAACTGTGCTTCCGTCAATACCCTTCCAATTAAAGGAGGTGAGGGGGAATTCGTTAAGGTCATTCCAGCCCATCTTCGTGGTGTAGAAATACTTAACGTCGGATTCCTTCATGATCTGAGGGATCATAGCGTTGTATCCGAATGTATCGGGAAGCCAGAAAGAGTCCGCGGTGTATCCAAATTCATCTCTTGTGAAATGCTGACCGTACATGAACTGACGAGCCATTAATTCACCCGAGGTGATATTACAGTCACATTCAACGAAAACACCGCCGTTGGGCTCATATCTGCCCTCGGCAATATATTTCTTCATCTTTTCATAGAGGTCGGGGTAGTAGTTCTTCATCCATTCAAGGTGAAGGGTAGAGGACTGAATGAACTTGTATTCGGGGTACTGCTCCATAAGCTTAACAACGTTTGAATAGGTACGCGCACACTTACGTATAGTTTCGGAAACGGGCCAAAGCCAAGCGGTATCCATATGGGAGTTACCGACAAGACCGATGAAGCCGCGGGTCGTTTCGGAGGGAGCATGAGCAAGAAGGGGCTTCAAGTGCTCAAGGCATTTTTTAACGGAAGCGTTAACAGCGTCCATCGTGTAGTGAGCGGGATACTGAATTATATCGGCAAATACCTTCTCAAGAGCAATCTGTGCGCGGTGACGGAGGAAGTTGCTGTCATCAAGGCTTGTTGCCATCTGTAAAACGATGTTAAGGTCGAATACGAAGTTATAGATATCCTCGTTTACAGTGCAAATATCAATGCTCTTGAAGGTTTTCTGAAAGTCCTCATCTCTGCCTACGGGAACATCCTTTCCATAGTGCAGATAGGGGTGGCACTCAGCACAGAAATGATGAGCATAACATTCAAATGCAAGATTAAATGTTTCGCCGCACTTTGCATTTTCTGTGATAAGCTGAGCGGAGTGCATAATGCCCATGTAGTCGCCCTTACTGTTGAAAATACCGTCGGGAATTCCGTTTTTAAAAAACAGAGTTTCATAGGCGTTTGTACGGGGAATAACATAAAGCCTCTTGCCATCGAATTCTTCAGGAACGGTATAACTGCCCATGATCCAAAGGTTCATGTATTCACCGCCCCAGCGGTCGCCTGCTTTTATCGGCGAAAGTCCTTCGGTGGGAGGTTTACGAAAATGCTCTTTGGTCTGCATTCCAAGGAGGTTTTCGAGTGATTGGATCTTAGTGTACATAAGACCTGAGTATATCTTGTTAAGATTTTCAAGCTTACCAAGTACTCGGTTTGAATAATTAGTGTATATCATTGACAGAATCTCCTTAAATTATATATACAACTATATTTTACCCACCTCAATGAAAAAAGTCAACAGGTTTTTGATAATTTGTAAAAACATTTTATAAAAGGCTTGATTTTTTTGTAAGAATACTTTACAATAAGGATGTACATTATTCATGCCCATTGGAACAATTTGTAAATGTACGTTTTAACAGCAATTTTTTTCAGCGAGATCAAAGGAGGTTCAAAATGAATAACACCACACCCACTATCAATATTGCCGAGAAGGGCATTTCAAAGGAAATGTTCGATGCGTACCTTAAGGATTTTGTTACAACGACCCTTACCGAAAAGGAAGTTAAACAGGTAGGTACCGTAGACGGCGTGGAATATAAGCTTACGATTCGATTGACAAGATGGACAGGAAGAACCAAGCCCGAGCAGATAGTTGTTCTTTCAAGACTGTTTTGGGAGTGCTATCCCAAGATGTATAAGCGCTTTGGCAAGGCGGGGAATAGTCCCAAGGCGATCACACTTGATATTGAAAACAGAGGCTATGGTATAGCATGGAACATGGGAAGGCTTGTTCACTTGCACGATGGATGGCTTGAGAGTTGGAATGAGGATTATGACTGCATAACTCACGAGCTTGCTCATGCAATTCAGAATGGATGGGACGAAAAAACTCTTGAATACGAGGGATATATAGAACGCTTTGCCGATGCCTGCCGTTATCTTTACGCTTTTGATGGAGGTAAATATAACGATAAGGGTTGGGAGATGCAAACTATTGAGGGTGAGCCTACACGTGAGGATTCTGTTCGTTTTATAATTTGGTTTGATTATTTCTATTCTACCGAGGATAATGACCTGTTCCTTAATTATTTTAAGGTATGCTACGATGAAAAGTATCCAACAGCAAATTGGAAGGAAGCATGGGCAGAGATATTTAAGGGCTCAGCGCTTGAAGGGCGTGATATTGAGGATATTTATGCTGAATATGCCGCAAGTGAGTTTGCAACTCTTTCAACAGGCACTCAAAATGGAGCTCCCTCACCCCTTCTTTCAAAATATGACGTTCGCCGCCGTGCAAAATAATTGAATTTAGAGTTTAAAAAAGACACGTTATTCGGATAAACTCCGAGTGACGTGTCTTTTTGTGTTATTTTGCTACAACGCTTGAAGAAAACGTACCTATTTCATATTCGGTCACGTTCGTGATTGACAGAGTGTAAAGCGCTGAACTGCTGCTTACTGTATAAAGCTTGTCATTAAGCTTTACGCGGCGCGTTAAGGTAAGCTCGGTAAAGTCAACCTCAACAGTCTTGCCATTTGAAGTAAGCTTGATTTTAAGATCGGGTAGCTTTGGACCCGTTTCTCTCTTTAAGACGATAGCAACGGTCTTTCCGTCCGTATATACCTCAATATCCTCTGTATCAGAGAGAAGCAACGAGGTGTAGTTTATCTGTTCTCCATAGTAAACTGCGTAGGTTGGATCACCCATCGTTACCGTAGTGCCGTTTGAACCGTATACTTTTTTGTTGGCGTAGGTATTGACCGTATTGGCAATTGCGCCCGAGGTGAACTCCTCTGCGTTTACTTTTGTACCGTGTTTTTTGGAGAAGTTTGAGCCCATTACATAACCTGAATTTTGATATTTGAAGTTACTGCTGTAATATGCGAGGGTGCCGATCTTCTGATTTGATACCGTTTGAGTATTTACGTTTGCATAGCAGTTGATAATCTCGGAGGAATCGCCGTAGCCTATAAGTCCTCCTGCGGAATCTCCGCCCATGACAGAGGAGGTATCCGCTATACATTGCTTGAATTTTATTTGAGATGCTGAGCTTGTAGAGCCTGCGATCGCTCCTGCCGAAGCGGTATTTGAGGTAACAGAGGCTCCGGTAACGAGTACCCACTCAATTTTTATATACGAACCGCTGCCGACTGCACCAAACAAAGCACCTGCATTCTTTTCTGCTTCAATAGAAGGTGAAATCAGTGAAAGCATTGAGATATTTGCGGCATTTGCGATAACGCCGAACAATCCGCCTTCCTCTGTGCTGACCACCTTTAAATTTGAGATGGAATGACCGTCACCGTTAAACGTTCCGCTGAAGGGGCGATCCTTGCTTCCGATAGGAGTAAAAGCCTCGTCCTTGAGATCAATATCCGATGTGAGCCTCAGGGAGTCGCGTCCGCTGAGAAGTCCCGCATTCAGATTTATTTGGTACCATTTCAAGTGATCTGCCAAGGCGATCTCCCAAACTCCGTCTTTAAGATTGGGACGGTATTTTGATGCTTCATTAAGGCTTTTTATTGTTTCACCGCAAGCGGAGCAGGTAGAAATTCTGTATCCTTCAAGGTATTCGGAGGGGGAAACGTCAACGTGCTCAAATATATGCTCCTCCTCAGAGCTGCTTGAGAGGATTTTTCCGCAATCAAGACATACCTTTCTTCCGCAAGAATATTCCTTTACGTTGATATGCTCTGTGACCTCGTGAGCCAAAAGAGGATAGCTTCCGCCGCTTGATACAAATTTATTGCCTTCCTCGGATTTCGGATAAGAGGTTACGGTGGAGATCAGGTCTTTAACGGTTTTGCTTAACGTCACGTTTTCTTCCACTATGTTCTTTGTTGCTGTACCGACAAGAAAGGCTGCGTTTTTTACTGTAACGGCAGTGGTTTCCGAGTGGGAATATGCGATCTGATAAGCATTTTCGGAGTTTGCGGTGTTTTGTACGGTACCTGCGTTATATACGTTGGAGATCGTCCGTTTGCCCGCGGGAGAATTAAAGCTTGCACCGCCGACAATACCTGCAGCCACACCGTTATTACCGCTCATGGTGACAGTGCCTCTGTTGTAACAGAAATCAACTGTCAGTGTTGAAGAACTGTTTTCATGAAACTCACCGACAATACCGCCGCTTCGCCAATCAGATGCGGATATATCGCCGTAGTTGGCAGATCCTGTAATCATAAGACTGCCCGATCTTGAGCCCGATTCGGAGGCAGAAACAGTGTAAAATCCACCTGCACTTAAATTTTTTGCCGTAACTGATGCGAAATTTATGCTGTTTTTAATTGTAATTTTTGATGAACCGTCGGGCGATAGAGCAAAGAAGCCTGCCGCGGGATTGCCTGTAACACTGCCGTATATTTTCGTGTTGGTAACAGTAATGCTTCCGCTCGGTATGTAGGAGGTAATTCCCGATGTCTTACCGTCACCCTTGACGTTGGCATAGATCACGGTGTTGTCGATAACGGCACCGCTTTTCATCGTACCTGCAATTACACCTACGGAAAAACCGCCGCCTGTGGATGAAACGCTGATGGGAGCATCTTCGCTTCCAAAGGTTATGTTCTTCAGAGTACCGCAAAATCCGTTTGCGAAGATACCGATGTCACCGTTTTGTGCTTTGATCGTAATTCCGAGAAGCGAATGACCGTTACCATCGAGAATTCCCTTGAATTCCTTGGTATAAATGTTTCGATTGTAGGTGTTTTTTGAGAAATCAATATCGTTGTTAAGATAATATACACCGTCGTCCTTCATGTTGATAAAATCTGCAACTGTGGATACGGGTGTTCCCATTGGTGTATCATCGTTAGCACCAACAGTATAAGTACCAAACATATTAAGCATCATCATGATCGTTAGAGTAATTGCAATTAACCTTTTCATAGTATTTCTCCCAATTAGCAAACGGAAAGAATAATACGGTAATTGCCTTCGGTGGTTGTATTGAATGTTGCCTCTGAAGCGTTATTTCCTCCGCGAACGATTACGATATCAAAGGTTGCACTGCCAACCTTGAAGCCACTGACGGTTGCTTCGTTAACTCCTTCGGGAAGGTATGGAGTAAACTTTACTGTGTCGGAGCTAATATCTGCTCCCAAGAGTTCGTAGTAAATGAGAGAAAGATAGCCTGTGGCACTCCATGTCTGGTGCTGGCAGGAGGTGTGCATGGTAACGGTGGAGGAACCAACCTCCTGAAGACCTCCATAGGGAGCGCCTGTGTCGGGGTGATAGATCTCGTAGAACTGTTTGTCGCGTACTGCTTTGTCAGCCATCAAAAACAGCTCGTATTCATAACCGTAGTAGTAACCGTACTGTGAGCAAGCGCGTGCCCAGAAAGCTTGACCGTGGGGCCAAATAACACCGGCGTGTCTGCCGTAACCGTCAAGATCAAGATAACGGTCAAAGCTCGGCCATACGATACCAATGCCGTTTTCGGTTACTTGTGTGTTCTGCAAAACAAGTGCAGCCTGTCTTTCGTCTGCAATTCCAAACATCAAAACGAATCCAAGACCGATCGCCTCCTGATAATCACATTCGTAGGCGAGGTAGTCAAAACTACCCTTTTCCTCATTCCAGAAAGCCTTGTTGATGGCAGATTTCATAGCATCAGCCTTTTTGAGTGCATCTTCCGAATCAATTCCGAGAGCCTTGTTTAATCTTGCAAGAATAACGTATGCCTGATAGTAACAGCAGTTGGTGGAAAGCGCCTTCATGGGAAGACCGACTCCGGGGTACGTACCCTTTTCGGTGTTGTTGGGATTGCCAAGCCAACCCATGACGTTGGAGTTAGGTGCGCCGATCGCATATTTGTCGGGATAAGCGGCAATACCGTCGCCGTAAACCGCGCCGCCGCGGAAAAGTCCGTCCTTCTCATCATATTCGGTGCGTTCATAATAACTGAGTGAATTTGCAATAGCATTTTGTGCGATCTTGGCAAAATCCATATCGTGAGTTACGTTGATATATTGCTCAGCACCGATTGCCCATATAATTGCGTCCCAATATTCTCCGTCGATCTTATAGGAGCTGCTTCCTGTTTTTTTCAAGACCGAAAGAAGGGTGTTTTTTGCAACGTCGGGACTTGTGAGTGCCACGGAGTTCCATACGTTGATGGAAGTATCACGAGTCCAGGGGGTATTGTAGTCCGCTCCTGCCATAATGCAGGGAACGCTTTCGGTAAGCAGACCCGCTTTGTAGTTTTTTATATTGCCGCTAATGTCGGAAATGGCAATTTTATAAGCTTTTGTCAATGTTTCGTTGTCGCAAGAAAAATAGATCATGTTTTTATACTCCTTGTAATTGTTTTTTATGACGGTGTTGCAAATTGTACAGTAGCTTCCGCTTGCAGAAAGTGTATGCTCTGAACAAATCGGAGGCTGGGTGGTTTCGGGAGAGGGGGTGATTGTATTTTCGGTACTTTCTCCTTCTGTGAGAGCTTCTGAGGTTTCCGGATTCGGCGTTGGCAATAACGTTGTGACCGTGCCGTTTTGGCAAGATACAGAAAAAAGCATTGCAAACAGCAGGAGAATCGCAGATATCGGTTTAAATAGACGTTTCATTCATTTTGATCTCCTTTTTTATTAAATTGTTTATTAATATGCGCAGAGGGTGAAACACCTATCATACGCTTATATGTGCGGCAAAAGTAGGGAGCGCTTTGGAAACCGACCATAAATGACACTTCCCCAACGGGATATCCCTTCAAAAGAAGCTCACGCGCCTTCCTGCAGCGAACGTAAAGAAGGTTCTCCGTCAGAGATTTACCTGTAACGCTGCTGATTACGTGGCAAAGATAGCTGCGGCTAAAACCAAGATATTTGGCAAGCCTTTCGCCGCTGAAATCCTCGGCATAATGGAATTCCATGTATTGAAGTGCGTTTTTTGTTATCTCCATTGCGCGGTCTGTCTGCGGGGATGGTGTTTTTTGTGTTCCGTGTCCGTGTTCGCGATATAAAAGAGAATACATAAGAATGATCTTTGCACGAATACAGCTTTTATAATAGGGAGGTTTTTCTTTGAATTCCCGTATAACGTCAAGAAATATCCGTCGGATCTCGGAGCTTGTTACCAATGAATCACAGTTCACTGACGCGTGGTCGATCCCGCAAGAGGAAAGTATTGAATTGTCGGGAATAAGACAGTAGAAAGAAGCGTCACTGTTTAAAGGATAAAAAGAATGTGGAATCTGAGGAGCAATGGTCACAATATCGCCTTCGTTGTATATTTCAATTTTATCATTGGTGCGTATTTCAACCGTTCCTTTTACAAGGTATATCCATTCTCTGGTTTCATGCCAGTGCAATTCGTATCTGGGACCGCCCGATGTATGTATCTGATAATTGAAAAAAACGGGTAACTCTTGATCAGCATGTTCATGACGTTCAAAAAACATTTTTTATCTCGCTCACTTTTATTTATTATGTATAGTTTATCACGGTTTTACCTTTGAGTCAATAGAGTTATTGCTGAACATTTGCACCGGATTGCTTTTTTGCATGATTTTGTTATGTTTTGTATATTCATTGTTGAAGCGGAGCTTTGATTAAAATGAAAATGGACACATCATAAGGAAAAATCCAAAATGATGTGTCCGATTATTTTGATTTAAAATATTTAATTCTCTTGATAGGTAATTTGAATTAAACCAAGCGTTTCAGCCTCAAAAAATCCGTCCCCGAAATACAGACCAATGCTTCTTTTTATGTTTTTGTTTCCAAGCTTTTCGTCATTTACCTCATATTCCTCGGTGAAACTTATTACATAAGGGTAAGCGTATTCCGCAGGTGTTCTTGTGCGGTTAAAATCATTCAGTATAAGGTGCGAGGTTTCATTTTTAAAAAGCGTCATTATTGTGTTGTATTCTTCGGTGTAGTCTTCAAAGCCTTCGTCGGGAATGAAATCCTTATCAATATCCAAATCTGTCCCCAGCTTTTTTAACGCGCTTTCAATGGTATCCTCAAAGTTTATTCCGCAGGGCAGAGAAATTCCCTCTAAGGGACAGTTGACCCGGAATATGTAGGTTTCTTCCGTACTGCCGTCCTCCAAGGTTTCACAATTAGCTGAAATATAAAAGCCATTATCGCCAACTAAATGGGAGGCGTTGCAAATAAAGCCGTATCTGTCATCGCTTGAATACGAATTTACAGGCTCGATATCGGTGAGCTTTTTACCGTCAAGTGAAAATTTATCGACATTTTTTAAGAATTTGATTTCACCCATATTGTAGACGTATCCCTCAAGATCGAGATAGTACTTGAATTCATTTACGCTTGAAATGAGGTTTTGTGAGGGGGGTGTATAAACAGGATCAACGGAAGGAGCACAAGAGGAAAGCGAACACAAAAACACCAATACCAAAAACATTGAAAAGATCTTTTGCATAAGAACAACTCCTTTCTGTATAATAACTATACCATAAAATACGAAAAAAGTCAAGAAAAGGTACAGAGCAGATAAAAGAGCTCTCAAATGCAGTGTGTAAAGGCATATCATTTGTTATAAAAAACACTTTGGCGACGTTTTTTCTACCAATAGTGTAGTTGACTGCCGTAAACGGTTGTTGATTTTAAAAAATATTTATGGTATATTTAATACAGACGAAGGCGCCTCGTACTTTTATAGTCAGGAGTATTGATAAAGTGAAATCAATGCCGGGAATCGAATATCCTTTTGGAGGCGTTGATTTTGAAGATTGACACAATGCTTTGAATAAATAACCACTAAAAAATCGGACACATCACAAGGAAA
>JAZQRT010000074.1:0-2477 GCA_045629725.1 Eubacteriales bacterium
CATATTTATTCGTACTACCATTCATTATAAGGGTGAAACGTCACGCTTCCTTTTTTTGTAAAAAAGGTAAGCCAAAAAGCTTTAATAAAAAATCTTTTATTATTAAATATAAAAGGGATAAAATACTAATTTCATTCGTGCCTCTGTCGGTTATTTTCCGATAGCGGCACGTTTTACGTTGCACGAATTTCCATGGTTCGCCGAATTGTTTATGTTTTGACGGACGACCGATGGTCGTCCGCAAGCACCCCCCCGCGCACGAACAAACTTGGAAATATTCTTTTATTAAAATTTTTACAGGGGTACGGGATGCTTTTTTAAAAGCATTCTCCCCGTAAAAATCCACCAAAAAATCAGATCTTCTGAAGCTTCGAAATGAAAAAACCGTCGGTGCCGTGCACGTCTGGAAAAAGGGTGAGGGTTCCGTCCTCGCTCTTTATTTTTCCCACCTCGAAGGGCACGAGCTTAAACTCCTCGTGCTCTGCAAGGAATTTTAAAAGCACGGACTCGTTTTCCTTTTTGGAAAGGGTACATGTGGAAAACACCATCACGCCGCCCTTCTTCAGATATTTCGCGGAAGCTCTGAGTATATCAAGCTGAATTTCGGGCAGACGCTTTGTCATTTCCACGTCCTTATACCTCAACTCGGGCTTTTTCTTCATAACACCGAATCCCGAGCAAGGAAGGTCACAAAGAACTCTGTCCGCCGTGCCAATAAGCTCCGCTTTTGGAGTTCTTCCGTCCTGCTCTGCGGTTTTTATAATTGTGATACCAAGCTTCTCCGCCGATGTCCCGATAAGCGAAAGCTTTGATGCATGAAGGTCGAAGCTGTAAAGCTCTCCCTCGTTTTCCATTTCCATGGCGATTCCAAAGGATTTGCCGCCGGGACAGGCGCAGGTATCTATCACCCTTTCGCCCTTTTTCGCACCAAGGGCTTTCACGCATATCTGGGAAGCAACGTCCTGAACCATACACTCCCCCGACAAAAACTCGGGCACTTCGTTTATATTATGCCACAGAAATATGCCGTCCTCGGAATACTCCGATCTTTCCGCCCTTATGCCTCTGCTTGTAAGCTTATCGAAAAGCTCCTCCCTTGCAGTCTTCAAGGAATTGACTCTCAAGGTTACAACGGAGGAGTCCTCCTCCATTGATGCAAAGATACTTTCCGTCTTTTCAACTCCGTAATCCTCCAAAAATATCTCACATATCTCGGGGCTTACGGAATACTTGACGCTGATATACTCTAAAATTCCCTTTTCCCTTGGGGGATACAGCTTCAAGGTATCCTTGTTTCTGCACACACTGCGAAGAACTGCGTTTATAAATGACGCGGAATACCGAAATTCCTTTTTTGCAATATTCACACATTCGTTGCAAGCGGCACTGTCGGGAATTTTTTCAAGGAATATTATCTGATATACCCCGAGCCGCAATAAACACAGAACTCCGATATCAAGAGATGCAAGCTTTTTTGCGGAAAACTGTGATATCACGTAATCAAGCGTTATTCTTTTTTCTATCGTTCCGTAAAGAAGTCTTGTATAAAGAGCCTTGTCACGCCCGTCCATTTCGCTTCCTGTGAGTACGGAATTTATCTCAAGGGTTGAATATTTATTGTCCCTGCCGCACCTTAAAAGCGAGCGGTACGCCTCATATCTCGGATTTGCCATCAGTCTCTTGATCTCCCTCTGAGTGCCAAAAGTCTTATTATATAAAGCACGGAGGTCACAAGCGCCGCAACGTAGGTAAGCGCCGCCGCTCCGAGAACCTTTTGAACACCCTTTTCCTCTGTCTTATCAACCATTCCGCTCCCTGCAAGTATCTTTAACGCTCTGTTTGATGCGTCAAACTCAAGGGGAAGTGTCACAAGCTGGAAAAAAGCGACAACTGCAAAAAACGCAATTCCGAGTGTTATGAGATTGAAGGACTCGGCAAGTACACCCAAAAGAATAAGGAAATATGATATCATTGAGCTTACCTGTGTAAACCTTGCAATTCCCGTTCTGAGCTTTACGGGAGTATATCCCTCTGCATGCTGAATGGCGTGTCCGCACTCGTGGGCGGCAACACCAATAGCAGCAATAGATGTTGAATTATAGGTGCTGTCCGAAAGTCTTACCACGTTTTCGCGGGGGTCATAATGGTCCGTCAGATTACCGCTGACTCTTTCCACTCTTACATCATAAAGCCCCTTATCCAGAAGTATTCTTTCTGCAGCCGCGGCACCTGTAAGGTGTGTTTTACTGTTTACTTTAGAATATTTTGAAAAAGTCGAATTCATATTGATCTGCACAGCAAGGCTGATAATGAATGAAAGTATCGCGATACCGTAAGAGCCGTAATACCAAAACATAAATTCTTCTCCTTATTGATTTTTAAATTTGCTCTGTCACAGCCAAAGGCTGATTTTCAGTATTTTTTGTGACACTCCGATGTGTTAAGTGAGCGAAGTCCGCCAAGATCCCTCGGCTACG
>JAZQRT010000075.1:0-26239 GCA_045629725.1 Eubacteriales bacterium
CCGGTAACGATGACGCTATCCGTGCAGTTAAGCTTATCACAGGCGCACTTGCAGATGCAGTAATCGAGAGCAAGCAGGGCGAGGAGCTCGCAGGCGAGACAGCAGAAGTTGCTGAGGAAGAGAACAACTAATTAAAAAACAACAGAACATAATTGGAGGAACAAAAATGGCACAGATCACAGCTAAGGACGTTGCAGATCTCCGCGCTAAGACCGGTCTTGGAATGATGGACTGCAAGAAGGCGCTTGTTGAGGCAGAAGGCAACGTAGAAAAGGCAATCAAGATCCTTCGTGAGAAGGGACTTGCTACTGCTGCAAAGAAGGAAAGCAGAATTGCATCCGAGGGTCTTGTTGATATCATGACTAAGGGTGACGTTACAGCAATGGTTGAGGTTAACTCTGAAACAGACTTCGTTGCAAAGAACGCAACATTCAAGGAGTTCGTTAAGGACGTTCTTTCTACAATCATTGATACAAAGCCCGCAAACCTTGAGGCGCTTCTCGAGAGCAAATTCAACGGCACAGAGCAGAGCGTTAAGGATGCACTCGTTGAGAAGATCGCTCTTATCGGAGAGAAGCTCAGCATCCGTCGTTTTGTAATCGTTGAAGGAACAGTTGCAACATACATTCACGGTATGGGTTCAACAGGTGTTATCGTTAAGGTTGAAGCTGATGAAGCTGCAAAGTCAAACGCAGACTTTGTTGAAACAATCAAGAACGTTGCACTCCAGATCGCAGCAGGTTCACCTCCCGCATATGTTGCTAAGGAAGACGTTCCCGCAAGCGTAATCGAAGAGGAAAAGGCAGTTCTTATCAACCAGGCTAAGAACGATCCCAAGAATGCAGGCAAGCCCGAGCAGGTTCTTGAGAAGATGGTTATGGGTAGACTTGGTAAGTTCTACTCTGCAAACTGCCTCCTTGAGCAGGAATACGTCAAGGACGATTCTCTCACAGTTGGTAAGTACGTACAGCAGGCTGCTAAGGCATTCGGCGGTTCTATCAAGATCGTATCTTTCGTAATCTTTGAAAAGGGCGAAGGAATCGAGAAGAGAGAAGAAGATTTCGCAGCAGAAATCGCAAAGATGGTAAACAAGGACTAATAATCCGTTTCAAAGGACACATCCCGAGGGGTGTGTTCTTTTTTTTTGAAAAATTATAGGTAATTACTCTATTTTGGAATGAAATGAATTCAAAGAGGCGCACACATGCGGAGTACAGCTTTTCCCTGCATCCGAGGGATGCTTTTTTGCGCTGATTTGCGCAAAAAATTATATAATTAAATGCATAATATTCACAAGGAGTTAATAATAGGGGAGTAAACTTTTAGAGTATAATAGTGGTAAGAAAGGATTAAAATATGCTGAAATTAAAAGGTATAACCAAAGATTATGTTCTTGGTGATCTTACAGTACACGCTCTTCGCGGTGTAGATATGAATTTCAGAAAAAGCGAGTTTGTATCAATTCTCGGACCTTCGGGATGCGGAAAAACAACGCTTTTGAATATCATTGGCGGACTTGACAGATATACAAAGGGAGATCTTGTAATAAACGGGAAATCGACCAAGGAATATGATGATCCCGAGTGGGATTCATACAGAAACCATAAGATAGGTTTCGTGTTCCAGACGTATAATTTGATTCCCCATCAGACGGTGCTTTCAAACGTAGAGCTTGCTCTGACGCTTTCCGGTGTTTCAAAGGCAGAGCGCCGCCGCCGTGCGAAGGAAGCTCTTGAGCAGGTAGGACTTGGAGATCAGCTCACAAAGAAGCCCACGCAGATGTCGGGCGGACAGCAGCAGAGAGTTGCAATTGCAAGAGCACTTGTAAATAATCCCGATATTATTCTTGCAGACGAACCGACAGGAGCTCTTGATACTGATACAAGCGTTCAGATCATGGAGATACTTAAGGAGATATCCAAAGACAGGCTCATTATAATGGTAACCCATAACCCCGAGCTTGCGGATAAATATTCCAACAGAATAATAAGACTTGTTGACGGAACTGTTATCAGTGATACAAATCCTTATTCCGAGGCGGAATATAACAGAGATTTTGCGGGAAAAAAGGAGGAGGAGCAGAAGCAGGGACACGGAAAGGTGTCAATGTCCTTCAAAACTGCGCTTTCTCTGTCACTTAATAACCTTCTCACAAAGAAGACAAGAACATTCCTCACGTCCTTTGCGGGAAGCATAGGAATAATCGGAATTGCACTTATCCTTGCGCTTTCAAACGGTATTCAGCTTTATATAGATTCCGTGCAAAGAGATACGCTTTCGTCATATCCGCTTTCAATTACTTCGGAAACAATGGATTATGCCGAGGTTTTGATGGCAATGGCAGAAAATCAAGATGTCGTTGAAGGCAGAGACGAGAATAAGATATATTCAAACACCATGATGGCAAGATTGCTTGCAACGATGGTATCCGAGGTCAAGAGAAACAATCTTGAAGAATTCAGGCTTTATATCGAAAGCGGCGTAATGGATGAATATATAAGTGCGGTTAAGTACTCGTATTCGTCAAAAATGCAGATATATTCATACCGTGCGGATGAGGCAGTAGCGACTGCGCCCTCTAAATCCCAGCTTGTATATCCCAGCACTATAATTTCAGATGCCATGTCTGCTATGGGCGGCGGTGTATCGGAAGAAATGATCTCAATGAGCGGTGCAAGCCTTGAAAGCTGGAGCGAGATACTTGGGGGAAGAAACGGAGAGATAATCAATCCCATTATTAAGGAACAGTATGAGCTCGTTGGAGAAAACAGCCGTTTCCCCGAGAATTTCAATGAGATAGTTATCGTTGTTTCAAAGGATAATCAGATATCAGATATGGCTCTTTATGCTATGGGTATCAAGGATACGGATTACGTAAAGGAATTTATGGAAAGTCTTATGTCCGGTAACAGCGAAAACATTGATACCGAGGTTATGGACTTTACCTTTGATCAGCTTCTTAATCTCAGATATAAGCTCGTCCTTCCTGTGGATATGTACCGCAAGAACAGTGACGGACTTTGGGAAGAAAATAAAAATTTAGATGTTGTAATTGAGAAGGGAATTGAACTCAAGGTAGTTGGAATTATCAGACCCAAGGAAAACACCGCTTCTCAGTCGATTTCCGGAGAGATCGCATTTACGTCTGCGCTTACAGATTATGCAATTGAGCAGTGCAACAGATCTGAGATAATAGAAGATCAGAGAAATAATAGCAAGATCGATATTTTCACGGGTGCTGAATTCCCCATGGTCGTGTACGGCAGGGACAACGTTCAGGATCTTGTTGCGGCACTGCCCGAGGAAATGGTAAAGACTATGATGGACTATATCAATGCTCAGCTTACTCAGTTTGGTATGCCCGAGATCTCGACCAAGGAGGAGCTTGCAAAAATGCTTGCTCAGATGCAAACTGATGAGCAGATCTCAGAGCTTGCAAAAGAGATGCTTGGAACGAGTGACTCCTCGTACGATAGAAACATGAGGCTTCTCGGATACTGTGATCTTACAAAGCCCTCCTCCATAAACATTTATGCAAACTCTTTTGAAGGCAAGGAGGCTATAGCTGAGATCATAGCGGATTACAATGCCAAGGCAGAAAACGATGGTAAAGAGGAAAACGTAATCAGGTATACGGACATTATGGCGATCATGATGTCATCATTCTCCAACATCGTAAACTTTGTGTCATACGGTCTTATGGCATTCGTTTCCGTATCCCTTGTGGTTTCCTCAATTATGATCGGAATCATCACCTATATCTCTGTTCTTGAAAGAACAAAGGAGATTGGTATCCTCCGTGCTATCGGTGCTTCGAAGAAGGATATCAAGAGTGTGTTCAATGCGGAAACAATGATCGTTGGATTTACATCGGGCGTTATCGGAATCGTGGTGACACTTCTTATTTCGATGCCTGTAAACCTTATTCTCTATGCACTCACGGAGATATCCGGAATTGCAACGCTTCCTTTGGTTGGTGCTGTAATTCTTATTGCAATAAGCACGGTGCTTACACTTGTGGCAGGACTTTTCCCTGCGATGATTGCGGCAAAGCGCGATCCCGTTACTTCTCTCAGGAGTGAATAAATGAAAAACTTAATAATGAAATTTCAAAACTTTATGCGTGACAGATACGCAAGGGTTGACTCGATCTGCCTTGCGTGTCTTATCGCAAACCTTGTGCTTGATATCACTGCGGGATTTTTTAGATCCAATTTAGCGGTATGGTGGGTGCTTTCCGTGTTGTCTGTATCCCTTGTGGTATATGCGGTTTACAGACCCTTTTCCAAAAATATATGGAAAAGAGATAGCGAAAACAGAAGATTCAAAAGCTTTCTTGCAAAAATAAAATCCGAGCTTACGCTTTTTTTCAGACGTATAAAATACGGCAAGGTCTCCGTTTTCCGCAAGTGTCCAAGATGTAAAGCTGTGATACGTTTCCCGCGAAAAAAGGGCGAACACAGAGCAAAATGTCCTGCCTGCGGTGAAAAATTCAGAGTAAAGGTTATATTTTAATGCCAAATATAGAAAAAACTATTGACAATACGGCAAAAAAATAGTAAAATTATATTTAGTAACGATCGTTTGTGAAAGGATGGACTAAATTATGAAAAAGAATGTAGCAGTTGTAGGATACGGCGGACAGGGAGGCTGGCACGCAAATCAGATCCTTGCAAGTGACGTTGTATCTCTTGCAGGTGTGTACGATATTGATCCAGCAAAGCTTGAACTTGCAAAAAGCCGCGGCATAAAGGCATATGGAAGTCTTGAGGAGATCCTCGAAGATAAGACTGTTGATATCGTTGTTGTTGCAACACCCAACGATTCACATAAATCAATTTCAATTTCTTCAATGGAAGCAGGAAAGCATGTTGTTTGCGAAAAGCCCGTAATGCTCACAGTTGCAGAGCTTGACGAGGTTCTTGCAGTTTCAAATAAAACAGGAATGCTTTTCACGGTTCATCAGAACAGACGCTGGGACGTTGACTTCCTTGCTATGAAGAGCATCATTTCCGAGGGTAAGCTTGGAAAGGTCGTATGCGTTGAGTCAAGAGTGCACGGCTCAAGAGGAATTCCCTCCGACTGGAGAGGTCAGAAGGAGTACGGCGGCGGAATGATCTATGACTGGGGTATCCACCTCATTGACCAGATGGTTCAGCTTCTTCCCGGTGAAACACTCAAGAAGGTATTTTGCCAGGCACAGCATACCACAAATTTCGAGGTTGACGATGGATTTAAGCTTGAGCTTATATATGAATCAGGCACAACGGCTCATATTGAGATCGGCACACTTAACTTTATCGCAATGCCCAGATTCTATCTCCAGAGCATGAAGGGCTCGGCTCTTATTCAGGATTGGCGCCAGAAGGCACAGGTTGTGTACTGCAAGCACTGGAATGAAAAGGAAGTTCTTCCTGTTCAGACTGCGGCAGGTATCACAAAGACAATGGCTCCCAGAGATGAGATCACAATTGATACATATGAAATTGATATTCCCAAGTCCGACGTACACGATTTCTATCGTAACGTTGTTAAGGCAGTTGACGGCGTTGAGCCTCAGCTTGTAACACACCGCGAGTCAAGACTTGTTCTTTCAATCGTCGAGGCGGCGTTCAAGTCCGTTGAGGCAGGACAGGTAATCGATTTCGAGTTCTGAGATATATTTACAAGTAAATAGATTACTTAAAAAAGACGGAGAAAAAATCTCTGTCTTTTTTACTTTTCTATTGACAAATGAAAAAATATGATGTATAATAACACACGTAATATAACGCATGTTATTTAACAAAAGGGGTGATGATATGCCGCCGAAAGCGAAATATACAAAAGAACAAATACTGCATATAGCCTATGAATTTGTCAGAAAAGAGGGAATAGAGAATCTAACTGCCAGAAATTTGGCAAAGGAGCTTGGAACCTCAACAGCACCTATATTTACCGCATTTAAGAATATAGAGGAGCTTCAGGAACAGGTCAATAAAAGGGCTCGGGAACTGTATTCGGAATATATAAAAAAAGGAATGGAGTTCGATATCCCCTTCAAGGGTACGGGACTTATGTATATAAGATTTGCCAAGGACGAACCGAAGCTTTTTAAAATGCTTTTTATGAGAGGTAACGGAAATAATAGCCCGAGCCATTATTTTCCTGCAGGTGATAATAACGAACCCGCCGTCAGAGGAACAATTGAAGATAAATACGGACTTGATAAAGAAAGAGCAAAAAAGCTATATAATCATCTTTCCGTATACGTTCACGGTATTGCGGTTATGTATGCGGACGGATTGTGTGTATTTACCGACGAGGACGTGAGTAGAATGATGTCTGAAATATTTATGGCGCTTACGAAAGGAGAAAAAATATGAATATCATAGAAATATCGGGGCTTAATAAATCCTTCGGGGACGTAAAAGCTGTGCAGGACTTGAGTTTTAAAGTGAAAAAGGGAGAGCTTTTTGCTTTTCTCGGAGTAAACGGAGCAGGAAAGTCCACGACCATCAACATAATTTGCGGGGATCTTAAAAAGGATGGAGGCAGAGTTGAGGTCTGTGGATGTAACATTGAAAATGATCTTGACAAGGTGAAAGCAAGACTTGGTGTTGTGTTCCAGAATTCAGTGCTTGACAAGTCGCTCTCTGTAAAGGATAATCTTGAAAACAGAGCTGCACTTTATGGAATATATGGAAAAGAGTTTGAGTCACGTCTGAATGATCTTGCAAAGCTGCTTCAGTTTGAGGATCTTCTTAAAAGAACGGTCGGAAAGCTTTCCGGAGGGCAGAGAAGAAGGATAGATATTGCAAGAGCGCTTCTTCATAAACCGGAAATTCTAATACTTGATGAACCAACAACCGGACTTGATCCTCAAACGAGAAGGCTTCTTTGGGACGTTATTGAAACTCTCCGCCGCGAGGAGGGAATGACCGTTTTTTTAACTACTCATTATATGGAGGAAGCCTCGGAAGCGGATTTTGTTGTAATAATCGACGGCGGTAAGATATCTGCCGAGGGTACGCCTCTTGAGCTTAAAAACAAATATACGGGAGATTATATAACGGTATATTGCATCAGCGAGAAAGATGTTGAGAATCTTGGAGCAAAATACGAACCGATACGGGATGGATATCGTATTTTTGTCAAAAATACAGCCGAGGCTACAAAGCTTATAATCGGAAATCCCGAGATATTTTCAGATTACGAAGTGACTAAAGGAAAAATGGACGATGTTTTTCTTGCCGTGACGGGTAAAAAATTGACAGGAGAAGGAGATGAAAAAAGATGACACTGAAAAAGCTTATAAAACGAAACGTAAAGCTGTTTTTTAAGGATAAGGGAATGTTTTTGACATCTCTCATAACTCCTTGTATACTTCTTTTGCTTTATACAACCTTCCTTGGAAATGTATATAAAGACAGCTTTTTAATGACTCTTCCTGAGGGATTTGTTTTTTCGGATGATATCGTAAACGGATATGTTGCCGCTCAGCTTATATCCTCCATACTTGCGGTAAGCTGTGTAACCGTTGCCTTTTGTTCAAACATGCTCATGGTACAGGATAAGGCAAATAAAACCATCAAGGATCTGATGGTATCACCCGTTAAGCCTTCAATTCTTTCCCTTAGCTACTATTTTGCAACACTTGCCTCCACTTTGATAATATGTTTATTCGCCTTGGCAATATGTCTTGTATATTCGAGCATAGTGGGATTTTATATGTCCCTTGCCGACGTTCTTTTCTTGATCCTTGACGTAGTATTACTGGTCCTGTTCGGCACCGCTCTTTCAAGCGTTATATATTTCTTTCTCTCAAGCCAAGGGCAGATATCCGCAGTGGGAAGCATGGTCAGCTCCTGTTATGGATTTATCTGCGGAGCATATATGCCCATATCTCAGTTTTCGGAGGGGCTTCAAAGTGTAATAAAGTGTCTGCCGGGCACATATGGCACATCCCTTGTAAGATACCATTCCATGAGAGGTGTCCTTGATGAAATGGTAAAAGAGGGCTTTCCCAAGGACGCGGTTAACGCCCTTGCCGATGTTGTGGACTGTAATATCTATATCGGAGGCGAGGCTGTGAGCACAGGGGTGAAATATCTTGTGCTTATCGCCACGATCGTCGTTCTTATAGGAGCGTACGTTCTTCTGAACGTGATAAAATCGAAACGCAATTCAAAATAATGATAATACCGCCTCTTACGGGGCGGTTTCATTATTTCCTTGACATAATAAGAATTGTATGGTATCATCAAATTCGGACAGATAGACCTTTGGAGGGGAACATGGAATTTACAAATATCGGCAGGGAATATATGAAAACGCGGTTAAGTGTGCGTTGTAAGGGCGGGAAAAAACTGTATGACAAATTTTAAGAGATATTTCCGTTCCCATCTTAAATCGAACCTCCTGTCTCTCACCATTATTCTTGCATTGGTGCTTGTATCGACTGTTTATATAGGCATCACAGAGCAGCCGAGCCAATATACGGATTATTCTTCTCCGGACAGAGAATCTTATCCATATTTTAAATCTACCTTATACGTTCCTGTTACCTTTATGTTTGTTCTTGCCTATGTTTTTACCGTAATGGAATTTTCCTTTTTTAAAAAACGCAGGAATTTGGATCTTGTATATTCTCTACCGATTTCAAAAAGGGTAATGGGCGCAGTGCATTATCTCGCGGGACTTTTGGAAGTATTGGGGATTTTCACCTTCTCATATATTGTAAATTTTATAGTTCTGCTTAGCAGAGGTTCACAGTGGTTTAATTTTGCACCGATGATACCACACTACTTTCTGTGTTTGCTTCTTGGTTTTTCACTGTATTCCTTGATGGTATTCGTGTTTAACGAGGCAAATACAGTAGGTGACGGAATTTGGTTTATGGCGGCATACACTTTTGTATACTATGTTGTTATGGAAACCATATCCGTCTTAAGCGGTCAGGGTGATGATCTTGTATTGTTGATCGTACATGGAGGCATACAGTTTGGTGTATTTGATTATATGACGAGATTTTTTCAATCCTTGGTTGAGATCAAGCCGTATAATTACTACGAGATTTGGATCAAGCTGAGCTTCATTCTTGAGTTTTCTACCCTAATAGTGGCGGGCATATTATCGACACTTGGATTGTTTTTCACCTTTGGCAAAAGGAGAATGGAGAAAACGGGGGAGATTTCAAATTCCGTTTTTGGGTTCAGAACGTTTATACCCATATATGCTGTATCCGCAATGTTATTTTGGGCAATGTCAGAGGATACCAATTACATTGTTATCTGGACGAGCATTGAGATCCTTGCGGCTATTGCATATACTATCTACCGCCGCGGATTCCGCTATAAAAAGAGTGATATTGCCGTTCTTTGTTTGCTTATAATCTTTCTGTTTGTGTAAGGGAACTTATTGATAAAGACACAAATTATAACCGCCCCCGTAATTTGAATTATCGGGGCGGTTAATTTTGTCCTTGACATAATAAAAAATGTGTGATATCATTAAAGTTGAAGTAGTTTGATTGTTTGGAGGAAAACATGGGTTCTGCTGATATTGCATTTATAAATACTTGTAAGGATATACTTGAAAACGGAACGTGGTGCCGCGAGGGAGTAAGACCTCGTTGGGATGACGGCACAGAGGCTTGTACCATTAAAAAATTCGGAGTTGTTAATAGATACGATCTTTCAAAGGAGTTTCCGCTTATAACGATAAGACCCATTTCATTGAAGCTTGCAGTGGACGAGCTTTTGTGGATTTGGCAGAAGAAATCTTCAAATATAAAGGACCTTAACTCCCACATTTGGGATTCATGGGCGGATGAAAACGGCTCCATCGGTAAGGCTTACGGATATCAGCTCGGTGTGAAGCATCAGTACCGCGAGGGTATGTTCGATCAGGTTGACAGAGTTTTGTATGATCTTAAAAATAACCCTTCAAGCCGCAGGATCATGACGAATATATATACCTTTGCAGATCTTCACGAAATGAGGCTCTATCCCTGTGCATACAGTATGACCTTCAACGTAGTTGACGGTAAGCTCTGTGCAATACTCAATCAGCGTTCACAGGATATGCTTGCGGCAAATGCTTGGAATGTGGCACAGTATGCAGCCCTTGTGATGATGCTTGCACAGGTCAGCGGACTTGAAGCCGGTGAGCTTGTCCATGTGATAGCAGATGCTCACATATACGACCGCCATATTCCTATTGTTGAGGAGCTTATAAAGAGGGAAGTGCATCCGTCCCCAAAGGTAACACTTGACAAGAGTGTTACTGATTTCTATGATTTTAAAGTAGAGCATTTTAAGGTTGAAAATTACGTTCATGGGGAAAAGATAGATAAATTCCCCGTGGCAGTATGAGGTGATAAATATGAAAATGATAGTTGCAGTAGACAAGGAATGGGGCATCGGATACAAGGGTGATCTCCTTGCCCGTGTAAGAGCAGACCTTGGAAATTTCAAAAAGCATACGGCAGGTAAGACCGTGGTTTACGGTTCAAACACACTTGCAACCTTCCCCGGCGGAAAGCCTCTTAAGAACCGCGAGAACATAATTCTCCATCCATCCCCCGAGTTTAAGGTTGAGGGTGCAACGGTTGCACATTCTCTTGCGGAGCTTTTCGATGTTTTAAGACAAAGAGAAAATACCGATGATGTATATGTGATCGGCGGCGCAAGCGTATATACCCAGCTTCTTCCCTATGTTGATACCGCTATTGTAACCAAGTTTGACAAGTCCTATGAAAAGGACGTTACCATACCTAACCTTGATACCTCCGACGAATGGGAATGTGTGGAGGTTGAGGAAAAGCAGGTATCAAACCCCGAGACCGATACTGAAGCGGGGCTTGAATTCTATTTCACACTGTACAAGAGAGTATCCGCATTCAAAGAGATATAATATTTAAGGATATTGGTGAAATTGATATGAAAACGAATAAGGCAAAAATACTTGCCGGTATAAAGAGTTATTTAATAATGACCTTTGGTGTATTGCTTGTGGCAATAGGAGCGCATTTCTTCAAGTTCCCCAACGCTATTTCAACAGGCGGCGTAACGGGTATGGCGGTCGTATTTGCTCAGGTGATCCCATTCCTCACGGCATCTAATATTGTAACCATTTTAAACGTGGTCCTGATCATCGTTGGATTTATTTTCTTAGGTCGTGATTTTGGAATAAAGACGGTATACAGTTCGCTTCTGCTTTCTGTGATGCTTGAGGTATTGGATATTGTTGCTCCCATGTCAGCGCCTCTCACAAATCAGCCCGTACTTGAATTGCTCTATGCAGTGGCATTTCCCGCTGCCGGTTCTGCAATTCTTTTCTTCCAAAGAAGCTCTTCGGGCGGAACGGATATCGTTGCAATGATCGTGCGCAAGTTCACCAATATGGATAGCGGAAAAGCACTCCTTGCAAGTGATATTATATTCGTTCTCCTTACGTTCTATAATTTTGAGAGTTCTGCTTTTGATCCTCTCCGAGGACTTCTCTCCCTTCTCGGACTTCTTCTCAAGTCCCTTGTTGTGGATAATCTTCTTGAAAGCCTTAATCAGTCCAAGAAGTTCCTTTGTATCACGGCAAAAAGAGAACTTGTTGAAGACTTTATCACCAAGGAGCTTAACCGAAGCGCAACCTCGTGGGAATGTGAGGGTTCGTATACTCACACCAAGTCCTATGCGATGCTGACTGTTATGAGCAGATACCAGGCTTTCAGACTCCGCGCTTTTATCAAAAAGGTGGATCCTCAGGCGTTCATTATCGTAACAAGCACCTCGGATATTATCGGAAAGGGCTTCAGAGAGCTATAAAGCAAATTGAATTTAAAAAAGACTGTAAAAACTCGCGTCGAGTTTTTTACAGCCTTTTTTCATTTTATAGGAAATTATTTTGTTTTGGGTTAATATAGTGTTTACGGGATATGCAAATATTACTTTGCCATAAATGCCTCGATATCTTCCACGGTTCTTATAATATCTGTGGAAAGATCGATGCATCCGTCCTCGGTGATCACAACATCATTCTCAATTCTGATGCCGATGCCCTCTTCTGCAATATACATACCTGGCTCAACTGTAATTACCATTCCGGGAGCAAGAACACGTTCTTTTTCCGTAATGATATCGTGGGTATCAAGTCCAAGGCTATGGCTTACACCGTGGTAGTAGTAATCTCCTACCTTCTTACCGTCATGACGAAGTCCGAGGTCATCAAGACGGCTTTCATAGTAATCAATTACCATCTTGTTAAGATCTCCCATTGTAAGTCCGGGCTTTGCATTTTTGATAACAATATTCTGAGCCTCAAGTACGGTATTATAGATTTCCTTCTGACGCTCCGTGAATTTGCCGTTTATGGGGAAAGTACGGGATATATCCGCACAATAATTACCGGCGGTGCTTCCAAGGTCAATGAGAACTAACTGTCCGTCCTCAACGTTGCAATTGTTTTCCTCATAATGAAGAGTTGTAGCTCTTTCTCCGCCTGCAATAATACTGTTAAATGCGTGCTGACGTACGCCCTGCTTCATAAGAGCAAAATCGTATACACCTTCAAGCTCAGCCTCGTTAATTCCGGGATATGCATGCTTCATCATTGCCTCAATTGCAATTCTGGTGCTTTCCTGAGCCTTTTTCATCCACTCAATTTCTGACTCGGATTTAACAGCTCTCATTGCAGCCATGTCGCCCTTGATATCTTCAATTCCAACTGCGGGATAACGGCTCTGAAGCTTTGCCGCAAGTGTATGAGCAGGTGTATCAGCCTGATCTGCACGGTGACGCCAGAGATCAAGATATACGATAAGCTTGCCAAGTCCGCGGCTGCCCGAAACAATACCGTTAAGGTCATTTTCAAAATTTCCAACATCTTTTATATTTTTGATTCCTGAAATCGCCGTTGCTTCGTCCGCTTTCATTCTCGGACCAACCCATTTTGCAAGAAGCTCGTCATAAGGCTCAATATACAGACTCTCTGTATAATCTCCTGCCGCGGTCTTTCTCATTATAAGAATCATATTTTCTTTTTCAATGCCTGTTAAATAGAAGAAATTGCGGTCAACAGAAAAAGGATATGCCTGATCAAGAGATTTCATGGGTGCTTTACCCGAAAAAATACATACCATACTGGGAGAAGGCTTGCCCTCCATAAGCTTTTGTCTGCGATTTTTCAATTCGTTTATCATACTCTACCTCCTGTGCTATACAAGAACATATATTTGATCAGTGGTATTATAGCACATTTTGATCGGGTTGTAAAGATTTGTGGTCGTTTTTTATTTATTAATGGTGAAATTTTTTTAGTGAATGTATGTAAGTTAAATCCCCGACAGATTTTTAAGGTCTGTCGGGGTTAATTATTTTAGTTAAAATATCCGAGCACGAAAAGGAGCTCTGCGATGAGCACCGCGCCGCCTGCCGCGCCGCGCTTGGTGTTGTGAGAAAGTCCGACGAACTTGTAATCAAACAGTGTATCCTCGCGGAGTCTGCCTGCTGTGATGCCCATTCCGCCGTAGATATCTCTGTCAAGACCTGTCTGGGGACGGTTATCTTCCTCAAAATAGGTGATAAACTGTTCGGGCGCAGAGGGAAGTGTAACACCCTCGGGAAGCCCCTTGTAGTTTTTCCATGCAAAAAGAATTTCTTCCTTTGTGGGCTTGTTTTCAAACTTTACGAACACGGTTGCAAGGTGTCCGTCACTTACGGGAACTCTGATGCACTGAGTTGTAATGAGGGGAGATACTGCATTTTCGATCTTGCCGTTCTTTACCTCACCCCAGATCTTAAGGGGCTCTTTTTCGCTCTTTTCTTCCTCACCGCCAATGTAGGGGATCACGTTGTCGATCATTTCAGGCCAGCTCTCAAAGGTCTTTCCCGCACCCGAAATTGCCTGATATGTGGATACTGCCACTTCCTTTATTCCAAAGGAGCGAAGGGCGGTCAGCATGGGTACGTAGGACTGAATGGAGCAGTTGGGCTTAACTGCGATAAATCCGCGGTTTGTGCCGAGTCTTTCTCTCTGCGCCTTGATGACCTCAAGATGCTCGGAGTTGATCTCGGGAATAACCATGGGAACGTCCGCGGTCTTACGGTTTGCAGAGTTGTTTGAAACAACGGGCACTTCTGCCTTTGCCCACTCTTCTTCAAGGGCGTTTGTTTCTTCCTTGGACATGTTTACGGCACAGAATACCATATCAACAAACTGCTTGTTGTTTTCTACGTCTGCCGCATCAAGAACGGGCATATCAAGATATTTTTCGGGGATAGCTTCCTTAAGCTTCCATCTTCCCTCAATAGCCTCTTTATATGTTTTTCCTGCTGAGGATGCAGACGCCATAAGGGCTGTAACCTCAAAGAAAGGGTGATTTTCCAAAAGTGTCAAAAATCTCTGACCAACCATGCCGGTTGCGCCAATGACACCTGCTCTGATCTTGTTGTTTTCCATAATATTTCTCCGAATGATTAAATATCGTTTTCAGTTAAATTTTCAAAGGTTTCACGCTTAACGGCGATATAGTCTGTGCCGTCGTTTTTTAGCATTACAATGGGTGGGCGAGTAAGTCTGTTGTAATTTGAGGACATGGAATAATTATATGCACCCGTTGTGAGAACTGCCACGATGTCGCCCCGTTCGCACTCGGGAAGGGAAACGTCCATTTGAATAATGTCGCCGCTTTCACAGCATCTGCCCACAACGTCGGCAACAAGTGAGTTTTCCTTGTTCATTTTAAGGGCATTGTAGATCGTATATGATGAGCCGTAAAGAGCAAAACGGGGGTTATCCGTCATTCCGCCGTCAACAGAAACGTAGTTTTTATATCCTGTGATTCGCTTAACGGAGCCCACTGTGTAAAGTGTCATACCGGCATCTCCCACGATACTGCGTCCCGGCTCAAGCAAGATTTTTGGACACGTAATTCCAAGCTCTTTGCATTTAGCGTAAAGACACTCCGAGAGAGTTTTAATCTCTTTTTCAATGTCAAGACCTTCGGGGTCATTTACCGTATATCTGACACCGTATCCGCCGCCAAGGTCAAGAAGACGGGGCATATATCCGTAAAGAGCCTTCATTTCAGCGATAAAGCCAAGCATGATCTCGGCACCCTGACAAAGAGCATCGGAATCAAATACCTGTGAGCCGATGTGGCAGTGGAAGCCTGCAAGGTCAATATTTTCAAGTGAAAGTGCAAGAGCGGTGATATCCTTTGCCTGACCTGTTTCTATGGCTGTGCCAAACTTTGAATCCACCTTGCCTGTGTTTACTGCGGCATAGGTGTGAGGGTCAATTCCGGGTGTAAGTCGAAGGAGAACGCCTTGGCGTATGCCGTTATCTGCGGCAATCCTGTTAATTGCCATAAGCTCCTCGGTGCAGTCGACCACGAAATATCCGATGCCGTTTTTGATGGCGTATTCAATATCAGCGTCCGTTTTATTGTTTGAGTGGAAAAATGCGTCTTCAAGAGGGAATCCTGCTTTAAGAGCGGTAAATATCTCACCCGAGGATACAACGTCCGTGCCCATTCCCTCGGAGCGTACGATCTCATACATTCTTTTGAAGGAAGCAGCCTTACTTGCATAAAGGGGATGTGAGCCTTCGGGCAAATATTTTTTCATAGAGTCAACGTATTTACGGCATTTTTCACGTATCTTATCTTCGTCCATGAGATAAAGAGGAGTTCCGTATTTTTTTGCAAGCTCTCCTGTATCATGGCCTGCAAAGCATAAATGTCCTTTTTCGTTAACCGATATATTATCACAAATCATTTTTTAATCCTTATCCTATAAATTCATTGTATATGACTTCAAGGGCTTTTTTGTAATCATCCTCACTGACACCGATGATGATGTTAGTTCCGCAAGAACCTTGGTCGATCATCTTAAGGTGGATATTATTGTATCCGATAGCGGTGAAAAGTCTTGCGGCAATATTGGTTCTGTTTGCCATGCCTCTGCCCACAACTGCGATAAGTGCAATTCCGTCCTCAATGGATATAACGTCGGGGTTCACTTCTTCCTTGATAGCCGCGATGATCTCCTCCTTGCAATCCTTGATATCACTTGACGTAACGAAGACTGACATTGTATCAATTCCCGTGGGGCAGTGTTCAAAGGAGATTCCTCTGTCTTCAAGAATACAGAGAACACGGCGTCCGAATCCGAGCTCAGTGTTCATAAGGTCCTTTTCAACGTTTATGGTTGAAAAACCGCACTTACCTGCAACACCTGTAATGGGGCGGTCGGAGGGGGGAGCCTCGGAAACGATCATCGTTCCCGCGTCCTCAGGACGCATGGTGTTTTTAATGTTTATCGGAATTCCTGCGCGTCTTACGGGGAATACCGCTTCGTCATGAAGAACCGTCGCGCCCATGTATGTAAGCTCGCGAAGCTCTGTATACGAGATGATGTCAATGACCCTTGGGGACTTTACAACTCTCGGGTCAGCACTCATCATTCCAGAAACGTCGGTGAAATTTTCATAAATATCAGCCATAAGAGCTCTTGCACAAATTGCACCGCTTACGTCTGAGCCGCCGCGTGAAAAGGTCTTGATCTTACCGTCAAATGCGCTTCCGTAAAATCCGGGAATTACGGCACATTCGTATTCACCAACGGTCTTTCCGAATATTTCATATGTTTTTTCTTCGTCAAGAGCACCGTTTTCCTTGAAGAAAACAACGTCCTTGGCATCAACGAAGGTGAAGCCTAAATATTTTGCAAGTATCTTGGAATTAAGATATTCTCCGCGGCTTGCGAAGAAATCCTTGTAAAGATTTCCTTTCGCTTCTTTTTTTACAGTTTCGATCTCGTCGGAAATATCAAATTCAATACCAAGCTCGTTTATTATATCTTCAAATCTTGCCTTTACTTTATCGAAAGCCTCGTCAACGCTTTCATTTTTCAGCGCCTTATTGTAGCATTCGTAAAGCATATCCGTAACTTTAATGTCTTCCGAAAAACGCTTCCCAGGTGCGGAGGCGACAATATATCTTCTGTCCTTATCTGAGGAAATGATTGCGCCGACACGCTTGAATGCAGAGGCATCTGCAAGGGAAGTACCTCCGAATTTTGCAACTTTAATACCCATGTTTTTAAACTCCGATTATTTTATCATATCATACATATTGTAAAAGCCGGCAGGCTGAACTGCCGCAAAGGATGCAGCACTCACTGCGCCTTCTGCGAAAAGCTCACGGGTGTGAGCCTCGTGAGAGAGGGTTATGGTCTGGGAATCTGTTGAAATTATGATCTCGTGGATCCCGATAGTTCCGCCGCCTCTTACTGCGTGTATACCGATCTCATTCTTTTCTCTTTTGCCCATTCCCGAGCGTCCGCAAACAAACTCTGCATCGGTCTTGACCTTTTTGATCTCGTTGGCAAGGAGAAGAGCCGTTCCGCTGGGAGCATCAAGCTTTCTGTTGTGGTGTTTTTCAACAATTTCAATGTCAGCATCTGGCATTGCCGCTACTGCTGCCTTTGCAAAGTTTGCAAGCATAGCAATTCCAACAGACATGTTTGCGGAAACGAAAACAGGAATATCCTTTGCAGTATTTTTGATAATTTCAAGCTCTTCCTCGGTTTGACCCGTTGTTGCAAAGAGTACGGGAACTCCCATCTTTACTGCATATTCGCAGATTTCTTTTGTTGCAGAGTGGTGTGAAAAATCGATAATGCAATCAGCCTTTTCAGTTACACATGAAAGTGATTTGAAATATCCGTCACCCTCTGCGGCGTTTATATCAACCCCTGCGAGAAGCTCGTGGGGGCAATCTTCTTTTTTGAGAAGGGCAACGATCTGTGCGCCCATTCTGCCTTTTGCTCCGTTTACTATAAACTTCATTTTTTTGTCCTCTATCAGATAATATTCATTTCTTTCATGATCTTGTACATAGCTTCAGCCTTACCCTCGCTCATTGTAACAAGGGGGAGTCTGACATAATTCTCGCACTTGCCGATGGCAGCCATTGCCGCTTTAACGGGAATGGGGTTTACCTCAGAGAAAAGTGAATTGATAAAGGGAAGTGCATCAAGCTGCATCTTAAGGGATTTTCCTTCGTTTCCGTTAAAATATTCGTGGCACATTTGAGATGTGTATGCAGGAAGTACGTTTGAAAGAACGGATATAACACCCTTGCCTCCGAGAGCGAGAAGGGGGTATATCTGATCGTCGTTACCCGAATAAATATCAAGCGAGTCGCCAACGAGGGAAAGTGTTGCCATAAGAGCGGAAAGATTTCCGGAGGCTTCCTTAATTGCTGTTATATTGGGGTGCTTTGCAAGCTCAGCGTAGGTTGCGGGCTCAATATTTACACCTGTTCTTGAGGGTACGTTATAAAGTATAACGGGCTTTGTTGACGCGTCTGCGATCTTTTCGTACATTTTTACAAGACCTGTTTGCGTGGTTTTGTTGTAGTAAGGTGTGACGCTGAGAATTCCGTCAGCACCCAGAGAAGCCGCAAGCTTTGTTTTTTCAACAGCATTTTCTGTGCAGTTTGAGCCTGCACCCACGATCATGGGAACTCTGCCTCTGATTGCTTCTGCTGAGGTTGCCACTACTTTTTCGTATTCCGAAGCAGTAAGTGTGGATGCTTCTCCTGTTGTACCGCAAATTACAAGAGCATCGATTCCTTCTGAGATCTGCCAGTTAATGAGATCTGTGAGTTTATTATAATCAACACCGTTTTCATTTGTAGGGGTAATAAGTGCTGTTGCAGCACCCTGAAATAAGGTTTTCTTTGTCATATAGTTCTCCGTTTTTATGTATTTTTGAAGTGTGTATTATCTTTAAAGAAATAAAAGATGGCCGTTTGGACAGCCATCTCTAATAATTTCAAATTATTCCGCATGGGATTGAAAATATTTGATAGCACTCCGCCAAATGGCGACAACCAAGGGGATATTCTCCCATCAGCCAAAGCAAGCTTTCACCTCACCGCTTTTCGGCGGAATCCCCTTTCCCACAAATATGCTGTGAACATGTTTTAAATTTATGGTACTATTGTTTTCCGCGCCTCTATCCTATATATTATTAACTTCAATGAAAAATTTGACTAATTATATCATACAATGCAGTTATTTTCAATTATCGTAATGCACTATTTTTCACTCTATCTCTCACGATTATTTGGTGAAAATTCACAAAATAATTGAACGAATCATTACATCTTTTTAAATTGGACTTGAAATATTACAAAAATACAATCGATTTCAAGTTTATTGAGCGTTATCGTTACCGTTGCCGATCACATTATCTTGGTCTGCTGATACGGGAATGCTTGTGTCAGCATTTTGATTGGGGGAGAGTTCGGTATCGTTTTTTTCGTTTGCAATTTGATTTGCGTTTGACGCGCTCAATGGATTTTTATGGTTTAGTGTAACTCTGCCAATCAAAATTCCGAAAAAGAAGAAGAGCGCGGATGCAAGGATAATAAAAATGAACAATGCACTTGAGGTGATCCTTTTTGAATGATTGTAGGTATCTGTTGCATAAAGAAATCCGTCATCTCCCAAGGTGAGTCTTATGGACTCGATAACACCTTCGTATTTTCCCTGTGCTATAAATTTTGCATAGATCACCTTGCCGGTGTCTTCGTCGGTAACAACGAAATCCGCGGAGGTTGCCGCCAATTTTCCTTCTTTATACCATTCTACGTAAAATGAACCTTCGGGAACACCATCAAGAACGGCAGTAAGTGTACTTCCTTTAGTAAGTTCACCGAGTATTTTGGGCGAACCCTTGAGAGGATTTTTTGTTTGAACAACAGGAGCGTTGCCGTAATTTTCGGGCATTACGTAGGCGTTAATGTAGTAATTATCCGTAGATGCATCTTGTGCGGTACAGGTGATTATGATCTCATTGTTTCCTTGAGAAAGAGCAACCTTCTGGGTTGGGATATCAAGAGCAAAATCGTGATAGGGAGTTGCTCCAACTGTTATCTCAGTGGTACCGAAGGGGAGAAATACTATGTACTGACGTATGTCCGGAGAAAATGCGGGAGAGAGTGTACCCTCGGAAATTGTAATTTCTGAAACTCTCGTATCGTTTGAGAGACCCAACGAGGGATCCTGAGCTCGTGTTACTGTTATCAAATATTCCTTTACAGAGCCGTTTTCTGCGGTGACAATGATCTTCACCGTGTTACGTCCCACCTTAAGATCGTTGCCTGTGATTTCATAGGTTGCTCTGGAATGGGAGAGGGCGACTGTAATGTCAAGGTAGGTTGTGTCAAAGCTTACTCTTTGTGAGATGCTGTACTCTGTGACGTCGGGCTTGAATGCGGGAGAAAAGTAAACCCCTGAAATTGAAAGCTCTGTAAGATCGGCATCAGCGGAAGCGGGAGGGTCAATAGCCTTTTCATAGGAAGTGTCGGGAATCTTGATTTCAAGATTTCCGTCAGTATAAATAACTGCCGCAATGACATTTGTGAAATCGATCTTGATAATATCTCCCACTGAAACCTCCTCGGAAAGTGAGAAGGTGAGCGTGAAAAGTGTGCCGCCACTGAAAAATGTGTCTTCGGAAACCGGGTCTTTACTGTATGCTAAGAACAAACCGTTCGGCATGACCTCGACGTTCCAATTTCGGTCAAAGGAGGTCGTTTCAACGAGAGTTAATTTTTCGGTGTCATAATTGATATTACCGTGAAATCCGCTGCTTTGGAGATTATTAACTATGTAGGCAACAGTCAAGGTATTTCCTGTTCTGAGGAATTCAGGCCCTTCGATTTTTGCCTCGACAGAGTCTTCATCAATGATAACGTCATCATCATCATCAACATCATCATCAACAACATCATCGTCAATTACGTCATCGTCAATGTCATCATCAACTACAATGTCATCATCAGCAACAATATCGTCATCCTCAGCATATGTATTCAATACTGAAAAAAGACATACAGATATAATAAGAAATAGTAATATAAGCTTGTTTTTCATTTTTTATTTTTCCGTTCTTTTAAACTTTAATATTTTGATTACTCCGTGATATCTCCATCGGGCTCGGGAGTCGCGTCGGGCTCGGGAGTTGTATCGGGCTCGGGAGTTGTGTCGGGCTCGGGAGTTGCATCCGGCTCGGGAGTCGCGTCGGGCTCCGCTAATACCGTAAATACTATAATATCCATTACGTCCACATAATTGTTTTCTGCGATTATTGTTGCTTCACCTGCACCGACTGCAGTGATGTTACCCTTTTCATCAACAGTCAAAACGTTTTCATCGCTTGATGACCAAAGAATTTGCGCATTATAGGTGTGCTCGGGGAAGGTGGTTGCAGAAAGGGAGAGGGTTGTGCCGATATCAAGAGTTGTAGAAATATTCTCTTTGTTATCTATAGTAATGTTTTCGGCTCTTTGGATCACGACGATCTCAATGGTTCCGACCACAGTTTCATCCTCAACGCTTACTGCAGTGATGGTGGTTATTTCTGTTCCGCTTGAACTGATAACGGCGGTTTCGGAAAGATATCCCTTTTCACTTAAAGTTCCCGCACGGGGATTACCCATGATCCAATATACCTTTTGAGAAGCACCCTCGGGATAGACTGTTGCTCTGCAACGGTAATCATCACCGGCATCTATATAGCTTCTGCCGTTTTCTCTGCCGTTTATCAAAATCTTTTCGGGCTTTATCTTTCCATCTGTATTGTCGGGTGTTTTATCGGGAGTGGGTGTTACCGTGGGAGTGGGAATTTCAGTGTCCGTATCGGGAGTGCCCGTGCTTGTTACGGTAACGGTACAGCTTGCGGAATAATCCTTTGTAAACGCTTTGATGGTTGCATTTCCGCCTCCAACTGCAGTGACACGTCCGGAGGGAGCAACCTTTGCCACTGTCGGATCGGAGCTTGAATACTCTACTGCTTCATCGGTGTTTCCGAAGATCATGGCGGTAAGGTTAAAATACTCTCCGACCATAAGCTCCTGATCATATATGTTTAAAAGAATGCCTTCTTCAAGAGTCGGACGTGCGGCGGTGTTTTCAAGTGTTTCCGGTTTTTGTATATGGATTGGATCGTTGTTTATATTGCAAGATACGAGGCAAAATATCAAAAGGGAAGCAACGGTGAAAAAAAGCATTTTTTTCATAATGTTCCTCACTTTAAATTTATAAATTTATTCAGTGTAATTATATTATATAATTATTTCCCTGTCAATACGCTATATTTGAACTTTATTGAAATTTTAATGGTTAATTTAGAAAAATAATGCAAAGGCAGATAAGAAGTTTAAATAGAGTTAATATTAGGATTGTATTATTTATTGGTATTGACTGATAATTAAAAAGGAGATGTATGCCATGACGAACAATGCACCTTGGCTTAAATTTTACGGGGATATTCCTCACAGCATAGATTATCCCGACTATACCATGTATGAAATGGTTGAGGAGACTGCAAAAAAATATTCAGATGAATACGTATATGAATTCATGGGCAAAAAAACGAAATACTGTGAATTCCTTGAAAAAATAGATGAGGCGGCAAAGGCGTTTACGGCTATGGGAATAGTTAAAGGCGACAGAGTTACCATAGCGCTTCCCAATACCCCTCAGGCGATCAATGCATTTTATGCGCTTAATAAGATAGGTGCGATCCCCAATATGATCCACCCCTTGTCAGCGCCTGCTGAGATAGCTTTCTATCTCAATTTCTCCAAGAGTAAGGCGGTCCTTGTGCTTAATAAGTTTTACGGTAAGCTTGAGAGCATAAGAAAAGACCTTAAGTATTCTCCAAAGGTTATCGTGGCGCAGATTCCGGATGCTCTTTCTCCGATAATGAAGCTTGGCTATGCCGTAACACAGGGAAGAAAAGACCCCAAGATACCCAATGACGGAGCGCATATTCTTTGGAATGATTTTATAAAGAACGGCAAAAACACATCACTTCCCGAAAAGGTTGAAATGACGCCCGACGAGTGTGCGGTCATTCTTTACAGCGGCGGCACAACGGGTACAACAAAGGGAATTGCTCTTTCCTCAAGAAACCTTAATGCTCTCGGTCTTCAGACTGCTGCTGCGAGCGGATACGATATCCACGGAATGAAGATGCTTTCCGTAATGCCCATATTCCACGGATTCGGGCTTGGAGTCGGAATCCACACTGCGATCATCGGCGGCTGCATGTGTATCGTAATTCCTCAGTTCAGCGTGAAGACCTATGCGGATATTCTCAAAAAGAAGAAGCCCAATTTTATTCCCGGTGTTCCCACTCTTTTTGAAGCGTTGCTCAGATGTCCCGATCTTGAGGGTGTTGATCTTTCGTTCCTCAGAGGAGTGTTCTCGGGCGGTGATTCGCTTTCTATCGAGCTTAAGGGTAAGATCGACAGCTTCCTCAAGGCGCATGGTGCACCTGTGCAGATAAGAGAGGGATACGGAACAACGGAATGTGTGACCGCATCCTGTCTTACTCCGATTGATTATTATCGCGAAGGCAGTATAGGAGTTCCGTTCCCCGATACATATTTTACTATCGTCAGACCCGGAACCATTGAGGAGGTCAGCGCAGGGGAGTACGGAGAGATATGCCTCAGAGGTCCTTCCATGATGCTTGAATATATCGATAATCCCGAGGAAACCGCACAAACACTTCGCACACACTCTGACGGAAAGAAATGGCTCCACACAGGAGACCTCGGAATGATGGACGAGGACGGATTTGTATATTTCAAACAGAGGATCAAGAGAATGATCATTTCGTCGGGATATAACGTATACCCCTCACAGATTGAAAATATAATTGACGGTCATGAAAAGGTCCTCATAAGCTGTGTTATAGGTGTTAAGGATCAATACAAGATACAAAAGGTCAAGGCATTTGTAGTACCGAAGCCGGGTATCGAGCCGAGCGAGGAGCTTAAGGCTGAGATACTTGCATATTGCCGTGAAAACGTTGCAAAATATGCAATGCCCTCTGATGTTGAGTTCCGCACAGAACTCCCGAAGACACTTGTTGGTAAGGTCGCATACAGAGTTCTTGAAGAGGAAGAAGCGGCAAAGAACGCATAATTAAAAAAATATCAAAAGCTCTGCGGACATAAGCTCGCGGAGCTTTTTGCTTTAGGGGAATTATTTATCAAACTTTGATTTAATTAACAATTACAGTGTATATTTGGATTTCGAAAAGTTATATTATATATTTGGAATAATATTATAATATAGTTGTTTGGTGTGGCAGCGAAGGGAGGAATTATTAATGAAAAAAAGGAAATACCCTCTTTATGAAGTTGAGAAATTTGAAAATTTCAGAAAAATGCTGGATAAGGCAGAGGAAAGCTCTGCAGATAAGACAGCATTTGTATATAGAAAAGAAAACAAGATAAAGGAAACAGATTATAAAAGCTTTAACGCAGATACAAAGGCTTTGGGGACGGCACTTGCAGCTCTCGGAATGGATGGAGTTCATATTGCCATGGTGGGTGAAAACAGCTATGAATGGATCACCGTATACATGACAGTCCTTGCAGGTAAAGGGGTATTTGTTCCCGTGGATCGGGAATTGCCCTTTGAGGAGATTGTTGATCTGTTAAAGGAAAGCGATACAAGGATTGTGTTTTATTCTGCAGCCTTTGAGGAAAAAATGAGGGGTGCAGTGCAGGAGCTTCCTTTTGTCGAATATTTTGTAAACGTTGATAAAAGGGAAGATGCAGAAGCGGGAGAATTCATTTCTCTTTCAGGACTTCTTCGCCATGGAGCTGAGCTTTGCAGAGTCGGTGACAAAAGTTATACTGATGCGCCATGTGATATGGGGAAGCTTAAAATGCTCGTGTACACCTCTGGTACAATGGGGAATCCCAAGGGCGTTATGCTCTCGGGACGCAACCTTATGTCGGATGTTGAAAACGGACTTGAGCTCGTGTGTGCAGGTCAGAGAATTCTCTCGGTGCTTCCATTCCACTATACCTATGAGTCGGTGTGCAATATCCTTTCCTCGGTCTATTGCAGAAAAACGGTTTTTATTAACGACAGTCCACGAGCTTTGATGAAGAATTTTAAGACGTTCTGCCCCGATCGAATATTTATCGTTCCCGAGGTCGCGGAGATCTTCTACAATAGAATATGGAAAAAGGCAGAGGCAACGGGAAGTGCCGATATGCTTCGTCGTCTTTTGAAGGTTAATAAAGCCTTGCGCCGAATGGGTATTGATAACGGCGCGAAGCTTTTCAGATCAATTAAAAGAGCTTTTGGCGGTGAGCTCAAATGTATCATATGCGGAGGTGCGCCTGTTCGTCCCGAGGTGGCAGAGTTCTTCCGTGATATCGGAATTGAGTTTCTGAACGGATACGGGATCACCGAATGTTCTCCCCTTGTAAGCGTAAACAGAGAGAGATCAGGTGATCCTTCCTCGGTGGGAGTTATCCTTCCTTGCCTTGATGTTAAGATCGAGGGAGCCAATAAAGAGGGAGAGGGTGAGATATGTCTTCGCGGAGATAACGTGATGATGGGATATTATAAAAATGATATTGCCACCGAGTCGGTGTTTGAAGAAGGCGGCTGGTTCCATACAGGGGACATCGGCATGATCGGTCCGCAAAAGCAGCTTTTCATAAAGGGAAGAAAAAAGAATGTGATCGTGCTCCAAAGCGGAAAGAACGTATATCCCGAGGAGATCGAGAGATATCTTACAGGTATTGATCTGATCGAAGAGGCTGTGGTTTTTGCTAATAAAAACGAAGCGGGTAATGAGTTATCTCTCGGAGCCGAGGTGTATCTGAATGAAAATGCCCTTGCGGGTGTTTCAAGGGAAGAAAGATGTGCAAGAGTAAAATCGGAAATAGATGACCTCAACCGCAGACTTTCCCCCTACAAAAATATAAAAAACGTAAAGATAAGAAGTACGCCTTTTGATAAAACGGCCACACATAAAATCAAGCGCGCAAAATAATTAAATATAAAAACTCGGTCAGGCTCAATTAAATGAACCTAACCGAGTTTTTTGTTTTATAAGGTTACTTGGCTTCGATTATGTAAACACCGTAGCCGGTGTTGAAAAGTACGTCGCCGGAATTAAGAATCTGAACTTTTCCGCCGTAATAATTTTCAATTATGAACGGTGTTGACATTTTATCCGTTTGAATGTAGGTGTTGAGTTGTCCTCCGACTTGATATGATATTTTGCTCAATGTTTTTGAGTTGAGTGAAATGATATGCAAAAGTTTGCCCGGTGTGCTTTTAAAATTGTTTAGACTGTCGGGGATTTTATCATATTCGTTTCCTTCAAGATCATAAATTATATCATTTTCTGTAACAACATATTC
>JAZQRT010000076.1:0-1841 GCA_045629725.1 Eubacteriales bacterium
AGCATTCCCATATGGTCTGCGCGGTTGCGCTCCATATTTCTTCCCTGCTTTGCGCCTCTCCAAATATTACCTGCGCCAACTACGATTCCGACGCCGACACCCATCTGTACACAGCGTTTAACCTGTGAGCAAATGTTTTCCACAACGTCAAAATTGTATATTCCCTCCGCGCCTTCGCTGAGCGCCTCTCCCGATATCTTGAGGAGTATTCTCTTATATTTAACTTCCATTCCGTCATCCTCCGACTTAAGCTTTTTTCTGCAGGGTCTGTATATAATTATATCCTATTGTAAAAGCATCGTGAAGACCAGCCTTGTCAAACTGCTTGACAAGCTTTCTTCCACCCGGAGCCGATGCATCCTTCTGCATCACCTGTGCGATCACTCTTGCGGGAATTTCGCTCTTTACCCCGCCGATCTCCACTTCTCTGTTTTTGAGTATCATCATCTGAAGGATATACTCATCCTTCATGCTGCCGTAATTTATCATCTGAGCCTGTCTCACAAGGGGCTTACCCTTAAACATAAGGTACTTACCTTCGACAGTACTTCTTACTACATTAGCCACTTCCATATTCCTCCCATAATATCAATATTTTTACTTATACGAAAATATTATACAATACATTTTTCAAAATATCAATACCAATTTACAATTATTTTATTAATTTTTCTTTATCACGGGACCCTTTTTCATTATGTCCGAAAAGGGTATGGGCTTCTCAAGACACATGGCAAAAAGTCTGTCTGCCATGAGCGCATTTTCATATGCCTGTGCCGCCCCCTCCTGCATTTTATCAAAATCCGCGGGCTTTGTAAGTATCTGTATCCTTTTTGTCCTTTTGATCTCCTTTATATACTCTCTGCCCTTTTCGTCAACCCCCAAAAGATTGGTATACTTGGGCATACCCTCGATCTTTTCCACACCGCACCAAAGGTACAGCATTTCCCGTCTTATCCTTGCATCGGTATATCCCGAGCCCTTCAGCGCCGCCATCAGCTCAGCGTGATCCGCGCAAAGCGCCGCCTCGGTTTTCATTTTATTTGCAAGGTCGCGCGGCATGTCAAACACACCCAAAAGTTCATCAGCTCCACACCTTACAAGACAGCCGAAAAGCTGTGAGAAAAGCTTTTTGTTATCACTTATGGGAGCATTTGAGAATATCGCCAGACATTCCTCGGAAAGTCCCTCTGACTCTCCCCTCTGTCTTATATCGTTACGTGTTTTCCCTGCGCTGAAGCCTTCCTCCCTTTTATAAGTGACAGGCACGATTCGTGATTTCATTTTCCGAAGGGCTGATATATACTCAACGCCCAAAATATCGTTGGCGCTAAGGGCAAAATCCTCACCGTAAAGGGCCTTGTAAACCTGCGCCCTTCTTTTCGGATATGGTATATCCTTATTGGCATTTGAATACTCCGCAAGAGATGCAAGATATTCCTCAGAGCTTATCCTGCCCGACATTATCTCAAGCTTTTTTATATCCCCGGTTTCCGAGCCGAAAACAAGGTGATCGATATTCCCAAGTCCCTCGGCAATATGCACTCCCGCCGAGGCAAAAATTTCGGCAGGTGATGAAGAATACGGAAAAGGTATTTCAAAAACCGCGGACACTCCGCTTTTCAGTGCAGCCTCGGCTCTTGTGTATTTATCGTACAGCGCAGTTTCTCCCCTTTGAACGGTGTTTCCGCTCATTATAGCTATGATACGGGCATCATTCCCGAAAAGCTCTTTTATTTTTTCTATCTGCACAGCATGTCCCTTGTGGAAGGGATTGTATTCCGTTATTACCGCTATATTCTTCACTTTGCCACCCTTGACCTTCAATTTTGTTGATTATA
>JAZQRT010000077.1:0-28957 GCA_045629725.1 Eubacteriales bacterium
AGCTTATAATCGGTGACCGCGGAACAGGTAAGACTGTGATCGCAACGGACACCATCATAAATCAGAAGGGCAAGGACGTAATTTGTATATACGTTGCAATCGGACAGAAGCAGTCCACGGTTGCGTCCATCGTTGAAACTCTCACAAAGAGCGGAGCTATGGATTACAGCGTAGTTGTGTGTGCATCTGCTTCCGAAATGGCTCCCCTCCAGTACATCGCACCTTATTCGGGATGTACGATAGGTGAGTATTTTATGGATCAGGGCAAGGACGTGCTCATCATATACGATGACCTTTCCAAGCACGCTGTTGCATACAGAGCGCTGTCCCTTCTTATCAGACGTCCCCCCGGACGTGAAGCATATCCGGGTGACGTATTCTACCTCCACTCAAGACTTCTTGAGCGTGCGGCAAGAATGGCGCCCGAGTACGGCGGAGGATCCCTCACAGCCCTTCCCATAATCGAAACACAGGCGGGAGACGTTTCTGCGTATATTCCCACAAACGTAATTTCAATCACGGACGGACAGATCTTCCTTGAAACAGAGCTTTTCCACTCAGGCGTAAGACCTGCGGTAAACCCCGGTATCTCGGTATCGCGAGTTGGAGGTAACGCTCAGATCAAGGCGATGAAGAAGGTTGCGGGAACACTAAAGCTTCTGTATTCACAGTACAGAGAGCTTCAGGCATTCTCACAGTTCGGCTCAGACCTTGATGCGGATACAAAGCGCAGACTTGACCAAGGAGCAAGAATCGTGGAAGTGCTCAAGCAGGATAGAAATTCACCCGTTGACGTAATTCTTCAGGTTGCAATAATCTATGCTGTTGTAAACGATCTTCTTGCGGATATTGACGTTGAAGATATCAAGTCCTTTGAAGCATTCCTTTTCGAGCATTTGACAGCCAACGAGGGAGAGCTTCTTGAGAATATCAGAACAAGCGGAACGCTTACGGACGAAACGTCCGCTCAGCTTGCGGCAGCTATAAACAGAGCAAAGGAAAAATTTGCAAATAAAGCATAAAGATAAGGAAAAGGGAGGAGAGATACCTTGGCAGGAGCATCCTTAAACAGTATAAAAACAAGGCTGAAAAGTGTTGAAAGCACAAGACAGATAACCAAGGCGATGGAACTTGTGTCCACCTCCAAACTTCGCCGTGCAAAGGAAAGAGCAGAGGGCTCGCGTGCGTATCACGAGGAGCTTTCCGTGGCACTTTCCAAAATACTCGGAATGACCCTTGAGGACTCGGAGGAAAACGAGTATTTCACAGAACGAGAGGTCAAAAAGACTTGTTATATAGTAATAGCAGGTGACAGAGGACTTGCGGGCGGATATAATAACAATATATTTAAGCTTGCGGACAAAATGAGGACGGACGCCGATTGTGTACTTCCCATCGGAAAGAAAGCAAGGGAGTATTTTGCAAGAAAGAAGGCAGATACGATCGACGTTGGTTATGAAACCGTGACGGAGGTTGGCTCGGGCGGAGCGACGGACATAGCATCCCTTCTTTGCTCGGAATTTAAAGCAAGACGCTTTGATAAGATCGTTGTTATCTATACCAAGTTTGTTTCGATGATGACTCAGACAGCGGCAACGGAACAGCTTTTGCCTCTTGAAAGAACACAGACGCCGTCGGAGCATGCCGAAAGCTTTGATGCGATGTGCGATGTTAAGGGTGATGAGCTTGTGGAAAGTCTTGTACCTTTCTGCGTTTCGGGACTTATCTATTCGGCGCTTTGCGAAGCTGAAGCATCCGAGCACGGAATGAGAAGAAATGCCATGAACTCGGCAAACAAGAACGCCGATGAGATCATCGGAGATCTTCACCTCAAATATAACCGTGCGCGTCAAGCCGCAATCACTCAAGAGATCACAGAGATCGTTTCGGGCGCGGAAGCACTTTGAAGTAAATCTTCTTTAATTAGGGAGTAAATAAATGGAAAATCAGAATATAGGTAAGGTCACACAGGTCATAGGTCCTGTTGTTGACATTAAATTTGCAGGAGGAAAGCTTCCCAACCTTCTCAATGCCATAAACGTAGATAATGACGGTGTAAACGTTGTGTGCGAGGTTGCACAGCAGCTCGGTGATGATACGGTTCGTTGTATCGCGATGAGCTCCACGGACGGTATGGTAAGAGGCGCGACGGCAGTTGATACGGGAAATTGTATCACTGTTCCTGTGGGAGAATGTACCCTTGGCAGAATTTTTAATTTGCTTGGCGAGGCAATAGATAATAAAGAACAGCCCACGTCTGCTGAGCGTCATCCTATACACCGCGATCCCCCCTCATATGACGAACAGAGCGGCACCACCGAGATCCTTGAAACAGGTATCAAGGTAGTTGACCTTATTGCCCCCTATGCAAAGGGCGGTAAGATCGGTCTTTTCGGAGGAGCGGGTGTTGGTAAAACGGTTCTTATCATGGAGCTTATCAATAATATCGCAAAGCAGCACGGCGGTATTTCCGTATTCTCAGGCGTTGGAGAACGTACAAGAGAGGGAAATGACCTTTATAATGAAATGATCGAGTCGGGAGTTATCAACAAGACAGCCCTCGTGTACGGTCAGATGAACGAGCCCCCCGGAGCAAGAATGAGAGTTGCGCTTTCGGGACTTACAATGGCTGAATATTTCAGAGATAAGGAAGGACAGGACGTTCTTCTGTTCATTGACAATATCTTCCGCTTCACACAGGCGGGCTCCGAGGTTTCAGCGCTTCTCGGAAGAATGCCCTCAGCGGTAGGATATCAGCCCACACTTGCAACGGAAATGGGTGCGCTTCAGGAGAGAATCACCTCCACAAAGAAGGGCTCCATCACATCGGTACAGGCAGTATACGTTCCCGCGGACGACCTTACTGACCCTGCACCTGCAACGACCTTTGCACACCTTGATGCGACAACGGTTCTTTCACGTTCCATTTCGTCACTTGGTATATATCCTGCAGTTGATCCCCTTGAATCCACATCAAGAATACTCACTCCCGAGATCGTGGGAATTGAGCATTATGAGGTAGCAAGAGAAACACAGAGAATACTCCAGAGATATAAGGAGCTTCAGGATATCATCGCCATTATGGGTATGGACGAGCTTTCCGAGGAGGATAAGCTTACGGTTGCAAGAGCGAGAAAGATCCAGAGATTCCTTTCTCAGTCATTTACGGTTGCAGAGCAGTTTACAGGTATGAAGGGTACATACGTTCCGATCAGCGAAACTGTAAGAGGCTTCAAGGAGATCATCGAGGGTAAGCATGACGATCTTCCCGAATCTGCATTCCTCTTTGTAGGTACTATCGACGAAGCGGTTGAAAAGGCAAAAAGAGGTGCAAAATGAGCACGTTTTTGCTGAGGATCGTCACACCTGACGGAGAGAAGTTTAGGGGTGAGGCGGAAAAATTCAGCTTCAGAGCAACGGACGGAGAAGTGGGAATACTTGCAAATCATTCGGATTATATAGCTCCCGTTGATATATGCAAGGTGTATATCACAGGTGGAGATGGTAAGGAGCTTTCTGCGGTATGCGGAGGAGGCTTTATGACCTTTTCAAACAACACAGCAAGTCTTGTGTGCGATACCTTTATCTTATCAGAAGATATTGACCTTGCGGCGGTAACGGCTGAACTCAAGGACGTTGAGGAAAAGCTTGAGGGTGCAAAGAACCAAAGGGAAAAGAATATCCTCATATCTCACGCAAAAAGGCTGAAGCTTCAGATAGAGCTTGTAAGTTGAATCAACGTTATATACGATAAAATCGGCAGGAACTCATATCCTGCCGATTTTGTATTTACAAATATATTTAATTGTTCTCAGCAATCTTTGTTTGCAAAGAGGGCTCTTGGAGAGCGGTTTGTTTTATATATATTTTCCTGTATGTAACAGGTGACATTTGATAAGCTTTGCGAAAAAGTTTATTAAAATAGACTGAATCGTTAATGCCAACGGATGCGGCAATTTCTTTGATCGTCATTTTTGAATTTAGCATCATTTCGGTGGCAAGGGACAATCTGTAGCTGTTAAGATATGCGATCGGCGAAAGACCAAAGGCTTTTTTAAATGCCGTGAAGAAATGGGACACAGATAGATTAACCGAGCTCGCAAGCGTTTCAACTGATATTTTTTCTTTGTAGTTTTCTTTTATGTATGCTAAAGCCTCGGAAAGATTGCTTGAAGACGCCCCGACTTTTTCAGAAGAAATTTTGTAAAGCAAGGCGATGATCTCATGGTAGCATAGGTTTTCTTCAAATGCGTTATCGGCTGAAAACAGACGGTCAAAAATAAGGTTTAATTCTTGCTTTTGTTCCTCGGGCAGAATAATCGGCAGCTCATAAAGGTTTTCAAAAAGGTAAAGGTCGTTGAGCTTTATCTTCAAGAACACCCAACGGCAGATCATTTTTCCGCTGATCTTATCTGTGTTATGGACGATAGTTTGTTTTACCTCTGAAGGAGCGATAAAAAAACCGCCCTTTCCCGTGTTGTAAGTTTTTTCATCTCCCAGCTTGATGTCATAGCTTCCCTCAATTGCTTGAACGATGGATAGATAGGGAAGATTTTTTATATGGCATATATTATTAATGACAGAGGATTCAAAATTGCCTTTGCAGAAATATTCAAGGTCTATTTTTTTGATCATTTATATCACCTCAATATTATTGTACTAAAAAATAATATAAAAGTCAATTGATTTTAATTGTTTTATACTGTATTATATAATTGTAAGCAACTTAAAATAGAGGTGTTTTTATGGAATTTTTTGCAGTGAACGGAAAAAGACCCATACGCTTAAGTGAAAAGACAAGGCTTTTTGCATATGAATCAATGAGCCACAAGTACGGACTTCAAGCAAGGGAATTTCCTGCGGTATCTATGGATGATCTTGTTGGCTTCGATGAAATGACGGCAATAGAAAAGCACGATGCGGCAATCGAAAGAATAGTAACGCTTTGTCCTGTTCGAATTTGCGAGGGGGAAAAAATCAGCGGCAGTGCAAATCTCGGCGCGGCGATCGATAATTATATTCCCGCCGTAAGGGAGGGAAAGTATATCCTCTGTGCCGAAAGCCATTTGACGATAGATTTTGAAACCGTTTTAAAGCTCGGGGTTGACCATATAGAAAAAACAGCGAGGGAAAGCCTTGGAAAATATAAAGGTACAGAAAAAGAGCCCTTTGTGAAGAGCTGTCTTAACTGTATAAACAGCTTTAAGGTTTGGCACGGAAGATACCTTGAAGCGCTCCGTGACAAAGATGAATATAAGAAAAACTATGAAAATCTGAAAAACGTTCCTTTTTCTCCCGCAAAGAATTTCCATGAAGCGGTACAGAGTATTTGGTTCGTCTTTGCTTTTGTTCGTCTTTGCGGTAACTGGCCCGGAATCGGAAGGCTTGATTGGCTTCTCGGAGATTATCTTGAAAAAGATCTGCAGACGGGCGTTTTAACTCTTGAGGAAGCAAGGGAGATACTTGCACATTTCTTCATCAAGGGCTGTGAGTGGATATGCGGCGGTGATTACGGCAGCGGAGATGCTCAGCACTATCAAAATATTTTGCTTGGCGGTGTTGATGAGGAGGGAAAAGAGGTCACCTGCACGGTAACCTATCTTGTTCTTGATATATTGGAGGAGCTTGGAATCAGTGATTTTCCCACAACGGTAAGAGTTAACAAGAACACCCCCAAAAAGCTTCTTGAGCGCACTGCGGAGGTCATAAGGTATGGGGGCGGAGCTGTTGCCGTATATAACGAGGAGCTTATTATAGATTCCTTGATCAAATATGGCTATGATCCCGTGGAAGCGGCAAAATTTGCCAATGACGGATGCTGGGAGGTGCAGATTCCCGGAAAAACGTTTTTCACCTATATTCCTTTTGACGGACTTTCGATTTTGCAAAAGGTCACTCTTGATTGGTATAGAGAAAATGTGAATTTCACAAGCTTTGAGGAGCTGTACAGCAAATATATTCAAGATCTCGGCGTTAAAACGAGAGAGTATCTTAAGAACAGAATATCCCATTCAGCTGATATTGAGAACGGGGATGAAAATAAAAAGTGGAAGGAGCATCCTCCCTGTACCATTGTTTCCCTGTTTGAAAAGGGCTGTATCGAAAAGGGTGCATCATATCTTGAGGGAGGACCTGTTTATAACGTCATATCCCCCCACATAGGAGGTCTTCCCGACGTTGTAAATAGCTTGTATGCCATAAAAAAGCTTGTTTTTGACGAGAAAAAGCTGGGCTTTTCCGAGCTTATGAGAGTGCTTCGTGATAATTGGGAGGGATACGAGGCGCTCCGTCAGTACGCGCTCAATAAATATGATTATTACGGAAACGATAATGACGAGGCGGACGAAATTGCCGCAAGGATCGTGGAGGATTTTGCCGACATATGTGATGGAGAAAACGGCAAAAACTTGTATATGACTCCTGCAGGTATAAGTACCTTCGGAAGACAGCTGAACTGGGCACCCTACCGCATGGCAACTCCAAGCGGAAGAAGGGCAAAGGAAGTGCTTGGAGGCAACTTCTCCCCGACTCCGGGAAGTGACAAGGAGGGCGCAACAGCCATTATCAAGTCCTATTGTAAATCTGAGCTTTGGCGCATGGTTTCGGGAGCGGCTCTTGATATCAAATTACTACCCTCTGCTGTAAACGGTGAAAACGGAGTAAAGATACTTGAATCCCTCATACGAGGATTTGTGAGCCTTGGCGGTCATTTCATGCAGCTTGATATTGCAGATACCGAGCTTTTGAAAAGAGCGCAGGAGCACCCCGAGGATTATCAAACCCTTTCCGTCCGAGTTTCCGGTTGGAATGCTCGTTTTGTTACGCTGAACAAGGAGTGGCAGGATATGATAATCGGTCAAACGGGATGTGATTTTCGATGAGAGTTGTAAATATTCAGCGTTTTTGTATGCATGACGGTCCGGGTATCCGAACCACGGTGTTTTTCAAGGGATGTCCCTTGCGCTGTGCTTGGTGTCACAATGCGGAAACACAAAGAAGTGAAAAGGAAATATTATTTTATAAAAATAAATGTATTTTCTGCCACGCCTGTGAATCGGTTTGCACCGTTGCGGCTCATTCCTTTGAAAAGGAGCACGAACTTGACCGTAGTGCTTGTATCAAGTGCGGTAAATGTACCTTGGAGTGTCCGACAGGTGCTTTGGAGCTTTGCGGCGAGGATATAAGTGTCCTTGAAATATTCGAAGAAATAAAAAAAGACCGTTCCTTTTACGGGAACGAGGGAGGCGTTACTCTGTCGGGCGGTGAGGTGTTCATGCAGTCCCGAGAGGCACTTGAGCTTTTGAAGCTTTGTAAGTCTGAGTGGATAAATACTGCTGTCGAGACCTGCGGATACTTTCAGACGGACATAATGGATGAAGCTATACCTCTAACCGATCTGTTTTTGTGGGATATAAAGGATACGGATGATGAACGCCACAAGCAAAATACGGGCGTGTCAAAGGAGCTTATTCTGAAAAATCTTTATTACGCGGACTCTATTGGCGCAAAAACAAGGATTCGCGCAATACTCATAAACGGCGTGAACGCACTTGAAGAACACTATGAGGCTCTTGCGGATATCGTTAAAAAATTGAATCACTGTGAGGGAGTGGAGTTTATCCCATATCATCCCTACGGTACTTCTAAAAGCACAGCGCTTGGAAAAAATACTTGGGGTGATAATAGCCTGATCCCCTCAAAGGAGCAGATAAACGCGGCAAAAGAGTGTTTAATTCAAAAGAATATAATAGTGTTTTAAAAAAGATCTCCCCACCGAATTTGTATCAGTGGGGAGATTTGAATTTATTAAGGTTATTTCGCCGCAGGTGCTTTTTTTGAATTTTTGCGGTTTCTTGAGCGGCGGCGCTTTTTGAAGGGGCGCTTTCTTGCGGGAGCCTTTACCTCGTAGATATCGTCGATAAGATAGGAGATATCGGGGGCTTCCATCTGGAGAAATTCGCCGTAATTCATTCCGATCATGGAAAGAAGCTCCTCGGGGGAGATAAATGTGGGATGGGAATGATATTCGGGGAATTTTTCAAGGGGCGGTTTAATCACCATGTTACCGAATTCATCGTACTCGCGGTTGTAGATGAAATAATTACATTCGCAGATCTTTTCCGTAACCTGTCCTCCGCAATCGGCAATAAGCTGAATAAGCTTTGCGCTTTCGCGGTAGTTTCGGTAAATAAATCCGGGGTAGAGGAAGAATCGCTTGCCTACAAGATTGTTGTTTCTTGTAATTCCCTTAACGTTGTAGATAAATCTCTGAACGCAGATGTAATTGTCGCTTCCGAATTCAGCAAGATTGGAATGATCTCCCATCACGGATTTACGGATGAAATTACCCTCACGGCGGTAAACAAGCACGGAATAATCATTCAGCTCGTTTATGCAGTTGGGATATTTGCGGATAAGCTCCTCGGGACTTGTGCGGAACTTGAGGCAGAGGTTTTTGAGGACCTCAAGGGTGAGGAGGGAATCGTCGTCACTCTTATGTATTTCCTGTCGGCAGCAAACACCGAAATATGCCTCAGCCGAGGAGAGGGACATCATATTCTTCATTCCGATCTCATAACGAAGCATACGCTGAACGTCATAGGATTTGAAATTTATGCAGGGAAGAATATATCTTTCGCACTCGGAACGCAGGAAGTTTGCATCGTTTTCCGAAGCGTACCCGAAAACAAGAGCGTCCTTAGCACTAAGAAGCGCCTTGATCCTGCGGTAAAAAGCAGGAAAATCGGGGGCGCGCTTGAACTGCTCGGGTGAATATGCAAGCTTTATGTAATTTTTACCCTTTCTCCCAAGCATAAAGGGAGCCTTGGGGTTAATGACTATATCTTCTTTTTCAAGTATATTAAAAAATCGGTCGGTTATAACGTAACCGAATGAGCATATTTTGCCGTCACCGTTAAAACAGTTGGCGCACTCTATATCAAAAAATATGTATCTCATACCATACTCCAATAAAAACACTAAAAACTATTTTATACCAAAACAACCAATATGTCAAGATGTTTTTGGGGATTTATGAAAAAAGGTGCCTTTTTAAGGCTTTTTTTGAAAAATATGAAAAAATATATAATGCATGTAATTTTAAAAAGGCTTTCTCGGTTCATATAGGTGAAAGGCCTTTACAGAACAAGCAAGAAAGGGGTGAAAAAGTGGAGGATAGCAAAATAATCAAGCTTTACAAAGAACGAAGCGAAGAAGCAATTTGGAACACAAAGGCAAAATACGGTCAGTATTGCAGATATATTTTAAAAAACTTTTTATCTTCCGAACAGGAGATAGAAGAAGTTGAAAACGACGTTTATCTGAAGCTGTGGCTCACAATACCGAGTACAGAGGTACAATCCCTCAAGGGATATATAGGACTTGTTGCCAGATCTCTTGCAATTAAATATTGCGAGAAAAAGCAGGCAGTAAAACGCGGCGGGAATATGTATATAGTTCTTGATGAGCTTGCGGAGTGTATTCCCGATAATACGGGCGGCGGCGATATTGTTGAGGGCGTTGCTCTGAGAGATGCTTTGGGCAGATTCCTTCGCTCTGCACCTGAAAAAACAAGAAAGATCTTCATAAGACGGTATTGGTATGCGGCGAGTGTTGAAGATATCGCCGAGGAATACGGAATGAGCAAAAACAGTGTTTTGGTTCTTCTTCACCGTACACGAAAAAAACTTAAAAAATTTTTGGAGAAAGAGGGATACAGTGTATGACAAACGAAAAATTATTTAAAGAGATAAGCGGAATCGACACAGACCTTGTGCTTGAGGCTGCACCCTGTGAAAGAAAGCATAAAACCTCAAAGCGGCATGTAAACATAATGAGATATGCAGCTGTTTGCGCGGCTTTTGCACTTATAGTTGCAGGTTTGGGAATGTTTGTTCATTCTCGAAATAACACTCCGAGCGTAGCTTCTGAGGTTGTAGCAAATATATACCTTGATGTTAATCCCGGAATTGAAATTGAACTTGATTGTGAAAACATTGTTGTAGATGTAAAAGCTGTCAATGCCGATGGAGAAAAGGTTATTGGTGATGTTGACTATACAGGAAAATCTGCCGAGGAAACGGTTTCCGAACTTGTAAAGTCAATGGTGGATAAAGGGTATATCAACGATGTTACAACCCATATGCTTTTGACCATCGAATCCGATGCCGATATGCAGGAGCTTAAAGAAAAGCTTTTGAGCGAAATAAGTATTGGTGTTAAGTCGATAGAGGGCAAGGTCATAGTTCAGATGACAAAGGCATCTGAGGATATTTCTGAAATTGCGAGTGAATACGGCATTACTGCAGGAAAAGCCAAGCTAATAAAGGATATTTCAGAAAAATATGTAGAAAAGGAACTAGAAGAGCTTGCGGTGATGACAATTACCGAACTTAGCAATTTTGTTTATAAAAACGAAGCAAAGACGGACTATGAGTACGAAATGCCCGATGAAGTTAAAACGCCCGAGGGTTGGATGAGCGCAGAAGAAGCCTTTGAGATTGTTATTAATGAGAATTTTCCATATTTGCCTTCTGATGTAGAAAAATTGGAAATTAATTCGGTAAAAGTTTATGGTGAAGTGTATGAGTTTGAATTTTATTATAAGCTTTTTGCACATCATGGTACTGTGACGGTTACAGTTAACGGAATAACGGGTGAAACAAAACATATCAGTGGCGAAAGCGGAGGTTTAGAAGTCGATTATTTGAATATTGCCCAGGCAAATGATGTGGCGATTGCTTATGTTAAAGATAAATTCCTTTCAATTAGACAAGTAATCGGTACAACAGGCGGCTCGGTAAGCGGAATATGGCACTATGTTTTTGAAATCGAAGGAACGAGCTATGACAATGAGGAAATAAAGTACACATTGTATATTGACGCCCAAACAGGCGAACTTCTCGAAATGAAACAGAATTAAGCACGGAAATTAACCCAAACAAATAAAAAATCCGGTGGGAGTCCAAAAGATTCCCATCGGATTTTTTTAAAATTGTTTTATGAATTCAAAAGCATACCTGCACGCATTTCAAATTCCGGATCATTTGCTGTATTTATGAAAATGCGCTTGCCTGCAGGCGGTGTGTCGCAGGGGACGTCCTTTATCCTTCTGAAAAGATTGTTTGCAGTTCCAAGACCGCCGTCGATGATATCACGGCATTCCGTTACGTTGAAAACTGCATTTTTCACAAAGGGATAATGTGTGCACCCAAGAACGATGCAGTCAAAGGGTTGTGTATAGGGCGCAAATATATCCGAGAGGAATTTTTCAAGATTTCCCCCCTCAAGCTCTCCACGTTCAACGAAATCAACAAGACCGGGGCATGGAATGGATGTAATATCCGCGTTTGTATCGTATTTGGAAAGAAGCTCGCGGAATTTACGCTCACGCAGAGTCATCTTAGTTGCCATAACGCCGATACGTCCTCCGGGGTGGCGTTCCGCTGCGGGCTTGAGAGCGGGCTCGATACCGAGAACGGGAATGTGGGAATAAATCTCTCTGAGCCTTGTGATGGCGGCAGAGGTTGCGGTATTGCAGGCAACGGTAATGGCTCTGATGGGATATTTTTCATATACGGAGGCAATTGCAGAAAGGGTAAGCTCTGCCACTTCCTCGGGAGGTCGGTCGCCGTAGGGCATGTTTTTATTGTCTGCAAGGTATATGTAATCTTCTTCGGGATGCTGACGGATAGCCTCGCGCAGTACTGAAAGACCGCCGAGCCCCGAATCAAAGAAAAGTAAATATGACATATCTTTTGTCACGTCCTTTCAAAGAGAGGTCTCCTCAGAGGGAAGAACTCCCATAAGTCTTTTATAGGTCTTGGTAAAATAGGACATATTTTCAAAGCCGCATTCAATGGCAACCTCGTTTATTTTGTATTTCCCTGTTTTGAGCATACGGCAGGCTTGCTGACACCTGACGAGATTTACGTAATTTACAAGAGTGAAGCCCGTGATCGATTTGAATTTACGGGAGAAATATGCGCGGGAAAGTCCCGATGCTTCGGATATATCCTCAACGGTGATGCGCTTTGCAAAGTTTTCCTTGATGAATTTGATGGCAAGCTTGATGTTGGGGAGATTTTGAGGCTCAATGTATTCATTGGTATCCGCATTTTCCTCCTGCACGTCCTTTTCCGTATAATTCAAAAGGAAAACAAGCATGTCAAGGACGGAAAGCTTGATCTTTGCCTCCTTGTAATCTCCGCCGCACTCGTAATGGTCAATTATGCTTTGATATTTTTTCGTAAGCGCGGGGTTATTTATAATATGTACAAATCGAAGCTCCTCTGCGGGAATGCCGTTAAAAGCACAAAAATCGTTATCTATGATAATGCAGTAGTATTTGATTATTTTATCGCTTTCCACCATGTGGAGATTTTCTGAATTGACAACGAAAATATCCCCCTTTTTTACGGAGTAGCTCGAAAAATTGCAGACAACTCTGCCTTCGCCCTCAATAAAGTACAAAAGTTCTATATTTTCGTGCCAATGGGTAAAGTCCTTCATGTCGCGTCTGATAACGTCCTGCCTTATAATGAAAGGCAATCTTTTTTTGTCAAGACCGTGAAGTTCGTATTTCATTTGTGTTATCTCCTTTTCGGAAAAATATAGGGGGTAAAAAAGCATAAAAGCATAATTGTGTTATAAATTGTTTTAAATGTTGCTTGAAAACACATCGAATATATTATACAATAAAAATGATAAAAAATCAATACGAGGTGAAAAAATATGTACAATTTTCCTATCGGCGTAATCGTTGAATCTTTCACAGGTAAAACAGAAGACTGCATCAAGAAAGCTGCTGCTATCGGCGCACAGGGTATTCAGATGTACATGACCGCTTACGGTCTTGCTGAGAACCACGTTGACAACATGACAACAGAGCGTCAGAAAATGCTTCTTGACATGGTTAAGAGCGAAGGCATGGTATTCTCTGCTATTTGCGGCGACCTTGGTGGAGACGCAGGTATGCGCGGTGGTTTCCAGAATCCCGAAGCTAACCCTCTTAAGATTGAAAAGTCCAAGAAGATCATGGAATTCGCAAAAGAATTCGGCACAGACGTTGTAACAACACACATCGGTAAGGTTCCGGAGGATCCCACATGCGACACATACAAGATCATTCAGGAAGCATGCTTCCAGCTTGCTGAGTTCGCAGACTCCATGGGCTCTCACTTTGCTATCGAAACAGGTCCCGAACCCTCTGCACGTCTTGGTGACTTCCTTGATTCTCTCAACTCCACAGGTGTTGCAGTAAACTTTGACCCTGCTAACCTTGTTATGTGCTCTGCTGACAATGACCTTGCAGTTGCAGTTCACAGACTTAAGAAGTACATCGTTCATACACATGCTAAGGACGGTATGATGCTTAAGAACGTTGACCCTGCAGTTCTTTACTCAGGCGAGCAGGACATCACCGACTTCATTAAGGAAGGCGGAGATGCAGTTGCAGATAAGTCCACAGGTAACCCTGTTCTTGATTCCATTATCGCTGCAACAGTTAAGGGCGCTCCTTTCATTGAGCTTCCTCTCGGATACGGTAACGTTAACTGGAACGGCTACCTCAGAGCTCTCCAGGATATCGGATACAAGGGCTTCCTCACAATCGAGCGTGAGTGCGGTGCTGATCCCGCAGCTGATATCACTATGGCTGCTAACTTCCTCCGCGGCAAGTTCCAGATGCTTTAATTGAAAATAAGAAATTTATAAAAATATAATTTATAAACATTAAGGAGAATTTATACAATGATGAAGGTTGCTGTAATCGGCGTTGGATCAATTTCCGACTGCCATCTTGATTCCTATGTAAAGAACCCCGAAACAGAGCTTTATGCTATCTGTGATATCAACCCCAAGACACTTAAGGCACAGGGCGATCGTTATAACATTCCCGAAGAGCGCCGTTACCTTGACTACAAGGAACTCCTCAAGGTTGAGGAGATCGAAGCAGTTTCTGTTTGTACATGGAACAGCGAGCACGCTCCCATTACAATAGCTGCACTTCAGGCTGGCAAGCACGTAATGTGCGAAAAGCCCATGGCTACAAACGTAGAAGATGCAAAGGCAATGCTTGAGGCTGCTAAGGCAAGCGGAAAGCACCTCCAGATCGGTTTCGTTCGTCGTTTCGGTAACGATGCAGAAGTTCTTAAGGACCTTATCGAAAACGGATTCTTCGGAGATATCTACTATGCAAAGGCATCTTACCTCCGTCGTAACGGTAACCCCGAGGGTTGGTTCGGCGATAAGTCACGTTCAGGCGGCGGACCTCTCGTTGACCTTGGCGTACACGTAATTGACCTTGTTCGTTACCTTGAAGGAAACAAGAAGCCCGTATCTGTTTACGGTGCAACATTCCAGAAGCTTCTCAACAGACCTAACCTTAAGACACCTAAGGGCTACTACTCTGCTTCCAGATCTGAAAACGATATCTGTAACGTAGAAGACCTTGCAACAGCTCTTATCCGTTTTGAGGACGGTTCCGTTCTCTCCGTTGAAGCATCCTTCTCTCTTAACATCAAGAAGGGCTCCGGCGCTATCGAACTCTTCGGTACAAAGGGCGGCGCTAAGCTTGACGGCGCTACACTTGACCTCACATCCGAAACTCTCAACTACATGACAGACATGACACTCTCTGAGTGCAAGACTGCTATGGGTGCTGATGCTTACCAGAAGGAAGTTGACCACTTCGTTGAGTGCATCAAGGATCGTACACTCGTTTGCCAGGCTCCCGCAGAAGACGGCGTAACTCTCATGAAGATTCTTTGCGCTATCTACGAGTCTGCTGAAACAGGTCACGAAGTAGTTATCGACTAATTAAAAAATCACAATTAAAAAATCTCAGATGGAAACATCTGAGATTTTTTTTAGGGGAGAAACTTTTTGAAAAAAGGTTTCTCCCCTTGCCCCCACTTCAAAAACTTTAATAAAGGGGATATTATATTACTTTTATTAAAGTTCTTTAATCCAAACTTTCTTACAAGAAAGTTTGGCGGGTCTTAGGGTGAAACCCTAAAACAAACTCACTTAATCAAAGAAGCGATGACCTCTACACAGCCGTCGATACCGATGGAGGAGCTATCGAGAACGATGTCATAGTTACGCATATCGTCCCATTTCTTAGAGGTATTGAAGGAATAGTAGTTTGCGCGTTTCTTGTTGTAGCGCTTGCAAACGGAAAGTGCGTTTTTCTCCTCGATACCGTATTCGTTTATAGCTCTTTTGATCTTAAAATCTTCATCGGCACGGATAAAAACTCGAAGAACGTTATCATGCTCCTTGAGGGCTTCGGAGGCACAGTGACCAACGAAGATTCCGGGTCCATTATCCGCAAGTGCGATAATGGTATTGTGTTCTTCGATATAGAGCTTACTTTCGGTAGGAAGAATATCGGAGCTGCCTGCGTTGAGCTGATTCATAACGAAAAGGGAATAAAGAAAGCTGTTGGAAACGGATTCCTCATAGCGTTCAAGATGTTCAACGGAAAGATTCTGGTTTGCCGCGGCAATTTCAAGGATCTCACGTCCGTAAACGGGGATGTTGAATTTATCGGAAAGCTTTTTGGCGATTTCTGTTCCTCCGCTGGCGTATTCGCGTTCAATAGTTACGTATTTGATCTTCATGGTGTTACCTCCGTTTTATTATTTGATAATTTAAAATTAATTACATGGTTTCTAAGGATTTTTCAGCCAAGGAGGGTATCAAAGACCATCATTAGGCAGAATCCTGCAAGAAGGGAATAAGTGGCGCCTCGTTCTGCGCCGTGGGAGTGTGTTTCGGGTATCATTTCATCGCTTATTACGTAGAGCATCGTACCGCCTGCAAAGGCAAGAGCAAAGGGAAGTATCGTGGAGGATACTGTTACTGCAAAATAACCGAGAAGCGTTCCGAGAATTTCAATTGCCCCTGTTGAAAAGGCAATCAGAATAGTTCTTTTAGGTGATATACCCGAAGCGAGCATGGGTCCGATTATGACCATACCCTCGGGAATATTCTGCAGGGCAATTCCGCCTGCAATGGTAAGTGCCTCAAGGGTATTACCCGTTCCGAAGCCAACGCCTGCGGCAATACCCTCGGGAAGATTATGTATTGCGATGGCAATTACAAAAAGCAGGACCTTGTCAAGCTTTTCTTGACTATTCGGGTGGGATTCACCCTCAGTTCCTGTAAGCTTGTGAAGGTGGGGAACGAGCTTGTCAATTAAGTTGACACAAAACGCACCGCAAAAAACACCCAAAACGCTTACGATCAAGCCGTATTTTCCGCCGTATTCGACTGAGGGAAGGATAAGTCCCATAACTGCGGCGGCAAGCATGACTCCCGAGGCAAATGAAAGGACGATGTCGCTGAATTTGTGAGTGGTCTTTTTGAAGATAAAGCCCAGCAGTGCACCGATAAGAGTGGCGCCGCCAACGCCCAAAGCGGTAATCAGTACGATAGTCATATTTATTTATCCTCTTTTAAATATTCAATGAGCCTGTTTACTGCAACGTTGTATCCGTCTGTTCCAAGACCGATCACAGAATCGATGCAGGCAAGGCGTATGTAACTCACTTGACGGAAATCCTCGCGCTCGGAAAGCTTTGAGATATGTATTTCCACAGTGGGCATTTTCGTTGATTTTACTGCATCAAGAATGGCAATACTTGTGTGCGTATAAGCACCGGGGTTGATGACGATTCCGTCGGCTCCGTCAAAATATGCTTTTTGAATAAAGTCAACAAGGTCGCCCTCGTGATTGGATTGATAGAACTCCACGTCAACGCCGATACCATCACAATGAGATTTAATATTCTTTAAAAGCTCGGAGTAGGTAAGTTTGCCGTAATGGTCGGGCTCTCTGATGCCGAGAAGATTGAGATTGGGACCGTTAATAACAAATATTTTCATTCTTTAACCTCCTTAATGATAAGGCTTGCGGTTTTTTTCGGTGTTCCCGCGGTTTTAATGACCGTGTCCGCCGTAGAGAGATAGATGGAGATCCTCTCGTTGTATCGGCGGATAAGCATATCCTCACTTGAAGAAAGAGGACGGTCGGATGTGGGAACTATCTCGCAAAGGGGACGGTCGAGGAAAAAGATATGACCGTTGAATTTGAGATTTTTTATATTTTCATCTCGGAGTATGGCACCTCCGCCCGTTGCGATAACTGCACCTGTAACGGTGGTTGAAAGCTCACGGATAACACGGCTTTCAAGATCGCGGAAGTACACTTCTCCGTATTTTTCAAATATTTCGGGAATCGGGATTCCTGCCGTTTTTACGATTTCCTCATCGGTGTCAATAAAAGTGCGTCCAAGTTGTTTGGCAATACGTTTACCGACGGTTGATTTTCCGCTTCCCGGCATACCTGTCAAAACTATATTCAGTTTATCGGCTCTCAAGGTGTTGTAAACCGCTCCGTTTGTTGTATCGGGAGTAATACCGATAAAGAACCTTGATGCTGCAGCTGCTTGAGCAACAAGCATAAAAAGTCCGGATATTGCGGGAATACCGAGCTTTTCTGCCGAAAGAACAAGAGAAGTACGGAGGGGATTATAAACCACGTCAACAACGCCCGAAAGTCTTGTGAATTTTGTAAGGTCAAAAGCAAGACTGTCAAAATCGGGGTACATTCCGAGAGGAGTCGTATTGATTATAAGGTCTGCGTCATAGTGTTTTTCGTATGCCTCTGCATAGTTGATTATTCCGTCCTTTGCAGTTCTGCCAACGATATAATATTCATTACAGCCAAGGCTTGATAAAGCTGCCGCAGCGGTCTTTGAGGTACCTCCGCTTCCTGCAATAAGCGCCTTTTTGCCGCTGAGGTCGGATATAACTGACTTTATAAGGTAGGTAATGCCGATAATGTCCGTGTTGTAGCCGTAAAGCTTACCCTCACGGTTTACAACGGTATTGACTGCGCCGATCGTTTCGGCAGTGGGATCAATATGGTCAAGATAGGGAATAACGTCGGTCTTGTAGGGAATGGTTACGTTGATTCCAAGAAAATCCCTTTCTTTCATAAAGGCGTCAAGCTCCTCGGGGGGTATCTCCTTGAGCTCGTAGGTGTAGGGAGCGATCATTTCGTGAATGATTTTAGAATAGGAGTGCCCGAGCTTTTTCCCGATAAGTCCGTATTTCATTTTTGTTCCGCCTTCGAAAGACCTGTAAGACATTCACCGAATCTCGTTTCAAGCAGGTCAAGAAGTGCGATGGCGGTAATACAGGTGATAACGATGGACGCGCGGTGAATGATTGCTGGATCGTGGCGCCCTTCAATGGTAAGACTTGTGTTTTCAAGAGTCTGCATATTAACGGTGGATTGTTCACGCATAATAGAGGGAGTGGGCTTTACGGCGCATCTGAAGATGATGGGCATGCCGTTTGTGATACCGCCGTTGATGCCTCCGTTGTTGTTCGTGTGCGTTTTAACCCTTCCGTTTTCGGAGTAAAACTGGTCGTTAGCCTCATTTCCCATCATGTCCGCAAAGGAAAAACCGGCGCCGAATTCCACTCCCTTAATACCGGGAACGGAGAAAAGACAGTGAGAGATTATGCTTTCAACGGAATCAAAGAAAGGCTCTCCAACTCCGGAGGGCATTCCGATAACGGCAGTTTCTGTAATTCCTCCGATACTGTTTAGCTCGTTTCTTGCGTTTTCAATGGCTTTTTTCATATCATCAGCCTTGTTATCATCAAGAACGGGGAAGGTCATGTTGTTGAGGGCTTCAATGTCGGAGCAATAATCGGCGGCATTGAATTCGCGGTCGGAGATACCTCCGCATTTTTTTATGTGTGTTCCGAGGGTGATCCCGTATTTTTTAAGCACCTCAAGAGCTACGGCTCCTGCCGCAACGATGCCCGAGGTGATCCTGCCCGAAAAATGTCCGCCGCCGCGATAATCCTCAAAACCGAGATATTTTATATGTCCCGAATAATCCGCATGTCCGGGGCGGGGAAGATCTTTAATTTTTGAATAATCGCGGCTTCTTGTGTCAGAATTGGGAATAACTATGCAAATTGGTGTACCGGTTGTTACACCTTCAAATATTCCGCTCAGAACAGAGAAATCATCAGCCTCCTGTCTTGCAGTGGAAATTTTACCTGCAGGACGGCGAAGCGTCAGAAAATGCGCGATAGTATCACGTGAGACGGCGACGCCCGAGGGCACACCGTCAATTATAACGCAGATACCTCCGCCGTGGCTCTCGCCCGAGATGGTCACGGCGAAATTGTTTCCGAATGTATTTTTCATTTTCCGTATTCACTCCAAACAATGTTTTTAATATCCTCAAGGGGAGTGGTTCTAATTTTAAAAGAGCCGATATTTTCACAGTAGATCATATCAATACCGCCCTTTCCTGATTTTTTGTCATGGATAATGGCGGAATAGACCTCCTCGGGATCACAGGTGACTGAGGTGGGAAGACCGATCTTGTCATAAATGGGAATAAGCCTTTCCCGCATTTCCTTTGAAGAAAGTGCAAGTATTCCGAGGGCTACACATTCTCCGTGGTAAAGTCCCCCGTCAAAGCCAAGAGTGCTTTCAATTCCGTGACCGATGGTATGTCCGAAATTAAGCACCTTGCGAAGCCCTTTTTCTTTTTCGTCCTTAGAAACTACGTCGGCTTTTATCCTCAGGGACATAGCAATAACGGTTTCGATATCCTTTTCGGGATCTCCGCTTTCAAACATTTCAAAAAGCTCGCCATCAAAGCACATAGCCATTTTGAGCGCTTCTGCAAGTCCGTTTGATATCTGTCTTTTTGGCAGAGTTTTCAAGGTGTCGGGGTCTATAATTACTTTTTTAGGTTGATAAAATGCTCCGACGATATTTTTTACGCTTCCGATATTTATGGCGGTCTTTCCTCCCACTGAGGAGTCAACCGAGGAAAGGACTGTTGTGGGAATGTTGTAAAAATCAATTCCCCTCATGTAAGCAGATGCAGCAAATCCTGCAAGATCGCCGACAACTCCGCCTCCAACGGCAACAACAGCGTCATGCCTGTCAAATCCGTTTACAAGCATGATCTTGCAGAGCATTTCAAAATTTTCAATGGATTTGCTGTTTTCACCCTGCTCTACGGTATATATAACGGGCTGACGGCAAAAGCTTTCAACCTTTTTTGCATATTCCTCGGGAACACCGTCGTCTGTGACGATCAGTACCCGACGGTCAAGGTTAAGGTAGGTGCCAACTTTGGAAAGAGCACCTCTTTCGATAACGATATCGTAGCCGTTACCCGCAAGATCTGTTTTGATTATCATTTTATTCCTCTTGATTATTTGCTTTACAGCCGAGGGCGAATTTTTATTTTAATGATGTATTCTGAGATGAATAAATACCCGCAACCTTTAATTTATCGCAGTAGGATCTGAGTCTTGCAATAAGCTCTGAGCCTTCCTCCGACTTAACTGCTCCCTCACATTCAACGTAGAAGTGATACTGCCAAACGAGCTCCTTCATGGGGCGGCTTCGTATAGCACGCATATTGAAGCCCATTCTGCCGATAACGTTCATAGCCTCAGCAAGAGCACCTGCTTCGTTTTTAACGGTAAATACAAGAATAAAGCGGTCGTCCTTTTTTGCTCCGATAGAGCTGTTAAGGGTGCGGCTGAATACACCGAATTTCGTTACGTTTGTCTTGTTATCATTGATCTGGCTTTCAATAACCTCAAGTCCCTGTATTTTTGCGGATTCCTCACTTGCGATAGCCGCAAGGGTGGGATCTTTTTTTTCTGCAACGTATTTTGCCGCAAGAGCAGTATTTTCAAATTGTATCTGCTCCCAACCCATCTTTTTGATGTGCTCGGCACATTGGCTGAGGGCTTGGGGATGGCTTATTACGGTCTTTATATCTGAAAGCTTGGTGTTTTTGAGTCCAACCAGCTCTTGAGTGATAAGAAGCTCATAAATTCCGTTTATGTAAAGTGAGCCTGAGAAGATCATGTCGGAAACCTGACCGACCTCGCCGCCGTAACTGTTTTCAAGGGGGAGAACTGCCGCGTCACATTCTCCGGACTCAACAGCATTGTATGCACTTTGAAAATTGGGGTAGGAAATGAGATTTGCGTTTTTAAAAATTCTACCCGAGGCGATATGGGCAAAAGCGCCCTCTGTGCCGCTGTATGCAACCTTCAATCCCGAAAGGATCCGCTCCTGATATTTTTTTGAGGTGTCCATAAGGTCTTGAAGAAAATTGACGTAATATTCACGGATAACGTCGTCCGTAATGTATAATGCGTTTCTTTCGATAACTGCTCTTTCTCTTGAGGCGTCGAAAATGGGCAGACCGTTTTCCATTTTATATGATGCGACATCCTCGGCACAGTGCATCCTTTTTTCAAAAAGCTCTGCCATCTGTCGATCAATACTGTTGATCTGCTCTCTGGCGCGTAAAAGTTTATCCATTTTGAACCTCCGAATTACAAAAACCCACTATATATGATACACCATTTGAAAAAATATGTCAAGAGTTTACCATTTTATATGTTAAAAAATTTTGAATAAAAATGCAAAAAATGATAATAGCAAAGAAATATCCCGATACCCATGGGGGCATCGGGATATTTAGAAATTCCAATTACAGTAAGAAGAATATAAAGACGAGAGCTACGAGGAAGGTAATGACGGAGCAAACAACCGCAATGGCTCTCAGAAGTCCGCAGTAGGGAGATTCCATCTTCGGAGCCTTAACAAAGCAGATTATTGCCGCAACAAGGGGACCAACTCCAAATACGAGTGCTGCAAGTATCAACATGATTACTCCAAATGCGGAGTTCTCGCTAATGTCGATATCATCATCAATATCAAAACCGTTATTTTGGTTACGTGCATCGTTAAAGGTGCTGATCAGAGGTTTATGTGTGATCTCGTGTATTATATAGGTCTTTGGGCTGATAGCGTCGGTGTTGTTGGGATTTGCAAGATCGATATTGTTTTCAGAATAGTCGAGATAGTAGTATTTATCATTCTCGTTGTTATAGAAAAGAATACCGTACTTTACAAATATTTCTTTTGTTGAGTTATAAGTGTATACACCCATACCTTCAAGGGAGTAAAACATGTAGGATTGGATAGTGTAGGAGGGTTCTGCTTTAAGCTTTGAATAATCAAGGTTTGCATTATTTATTGAATATTCATAAGACTCCGACAGTTTAAAAAAGATTCTTGAGCCTTCTCCTTTGAGTAAACTCTTAAATTCAGATAAGTATGCAGAGCTTACATAGGTAAAGTTCAAATTTTGGGGTGAATTTCTTAGGAATAAAGAGATCTCTAAAACACAAAGATCACCATCTTTGTTGTAATACTCTGTAGAATATATTGATCCGATCATGCTCTCTTGTTCGTCTAAGAGTTCGAATTCAATGGAATTTCTGATTTGTTTATCGAAATTTGAAACAAAGGCGGAGGAATAGTCCGAGGATACATAGAAGAATCTTTCTTCATTGATCGTAATTAAACTAAAATCACGGTGTATTTTGGCATAGGTCGTATCTTCAACATTTTCTTTAGCAAAGGTGACGATGGAAAGCGTTGAGATAAATACAAACGACAAAAGCGCAAGGGCTAAAATTTTCTTATAATTTTTCATTTTATCCACCTCCTCAGCTCAAATTAAGCTTCTTGTCAAGCAAGCGAAGCTGTGCTGTGTAAAGCCCGAGACACAGAACCGCCGAGATCAATATCTGAACGATTATAACGATAAGGGATGTAATACCCTGTAACGATTCGGGCGTGCCCTCAAGCAAGAATGCAAGTCCGAGGGTGGTGAAGGTTGCACCGACTTGAACAACTATCGATGCGATCGCACTGCCTACGTAATAAATTCCGATGGCAGCGAGAAGCTTGTGTTTTTTTGCGATTACAGAAGCAACCGTAATACAAGCGAAGATAAGGAGCGTGCCCAAGATGGAGCCGAGTATCAATTCAATGATAAAGTAAATTACAACGATCGTTATTCCGAGAATTGCACCTATCATTTCAGAGGCGATCATTTCTGAAAAGCCCGTGCCGAAAATATCAAACAGTTCATGTCTTATGGGTGATATCAAAAAGAAAACTACAATATCCAATATACATACCCCAAAGGTTGCAACGTTTGCGATAAAGGCCATAAGTATCTTGGAATTTAAAAGATCGGAGCGTTTGACGGGAAGGGTAAAGGTGAGATATCCCTCATCTGTAAAGAAATTACGGTAAAATCTTTCAAAAATAAAGATCTCGTTACCGATGACGAAAGCCGAAATACCAAGAATGGAAACGATCATTCCGAATATTGCCGCGATCATGAGAAGGACAGCGATGCCCGTAGGCTCGGACTCTGCAAAGCTGTAAATTATGTTAAAGCAGACTCCGCCTACAACGGAAAGTCCGAGGGAAGCCACGGCAAGTATCCACCAATATTTGAACACGTGGCGAAGGTCATATTTTAAAAGCTTCTGTAACATCTGAATACCTCCCTGAAAAGTTCATCAAGAGATTTACCGGAAGCCTCGCGTACCTCATCAACAGAGCCCGAGGCAAGTATCTGACCGCCGTATGTAAGGAATACGAAATCGTCAAGGACCTGCTCAATGTCGGCAATAAGGTGAGTTGTGATAATAATAGTGGCTTCGGGGTCGTAATTGTTTACAATGGTGCTGAGTATGTATTCTCTTGCGGCAGGGTCAACACCTGCGATGGGCTCGTCAAGCAAATAAAGCTTTGCGCGGCGTGACATAACGAGAATGAGCTGTACCTTTTCTTTGGTACCCTTTGAAAGAGTTTTAAGTCTTGCGGTAGGATCGATATCAAGTGCCTTCAAAAGATCGTAGGCACGCCCAGTGTCAAAATCCGTATAAAAATCCGCAAAGTAGTTTATAAGCTCCTCAACCTTCATACGCGGAGAGAAATAAGGTCTCTCGGGAAGGTAAGAGATAAGCGCACAGGTCTTGTCGCTAACGGGAATTCCGTCAACAAGAATTTCTCCGCTGTTGGGTTGAAGCAGTCCTGCGATTAGCTTAATAAGCGTGGATTTTCCGCAGCCGTTGGGACCGAGCAGTCCTATTATTTTACCTGCGGGAATTTGAATGTTAAATCTGTTAAGAACGTTGAATCCGCCTTTTTTGTAGGATTTGGTAAGATCCCGACATTCAAGGATGTTCATAGTAGTTCCTCCTTTATAAGATCGATAATTTCTTCCTCGGTACATCCGATCTGTCGGATGTTTTTCATGAAGGTTTTAACAATGTGCTTTGCGTGCTCGTGTCGACTTTGTTCAACAAGGCTTTTATCCTCTGTCACAAATCTTCCAAGTGTTCCGCGTGTTTCGATGATGCCTCTTTTTTCAAGCTCCGCAAATGCGTGCTGAACTGTGTTGGGGTTTACGGCAGCCTCAACGGCAAGCTGACGCACTGTGGGAATTTGGCTTCCCGGTGGATATTTTCCCGAAATAATCAGATGTGTCAGATTATCGGCGATCTGAATGTACACGGGCATACCCGGGGAAAAGCTCCATGCCATAACATCACTCCTTTGTAGTATTGTACTATGTCAATAATACAATACTTTTCTTTATTTGTCAAGGGGGGATTTAAAAATTTTGAAAAAAATAAAGCCGACGTACTCGGAAAGTTCGTCGGCTTTAAGCTTTAATTTGATTTTTTTGTTATTGAAAAACTATTTCTTCTTTTTCTTAAGTGCTACCACGAGTACTACACCGCCGATTATAAGAACTGCAACTACTGCGATAATAACGTAGATTACGGTGTTATCGGATGCGGGTTCTTCAGTAACGTCGGTTGTGTTGGGAGTGGTATTTACGGGAGTTTCAGAAGGAGTGGGAGTTACAACGCCCGTTGCGGGGATAACCTCAGTTTCCGTATATCCGCACTTGCAGGAGCGGGACTTTTGTCCGTCCGTGGTGCCCGTTGCCTCAAGGTCTATTACCCAATCACCGAGGGTGTGCTTTTCGGGGGCGCTTACCTTATAGCACTTTTCGCAGGTGTATGAGTGTGATCCCTTGTCATATGTCCAAGAGGAGGGAACGTGATCTTCCGTACAATGGGTCAGATAGATAAGATTCTCGGCACCTGTGATATTGGTATTGTACATTGTTTTGATGTTTGAACAGAATTCCTTCCAATCAGCTTCCGTTCCGTAATAATAGATGGTCTTGATGTTGTCGGACTGATATACAGTACCCTGACCAACTGTTTTAAGTGTGGAGGGAAGGAATACCTCTGTGAGATTTTCATTGTATGCAAGGCAGTCCATATTGAGCGTTGTTACGCCTTCTTCAAATACGACTGTTCTGAGAGCAGGAAGTCTGCAGAAGCTTTGGTTTCCGATGACCTTGAAGCCCGAAACAACTACCTTACGTATCTCGGAGGCATATTCATACCAAGGCTGTTCCTTATTGTCATTAAAGCTTGGAATTGAGCCGGCTCCCGTAACCGTGAGAGTAGCGGTCTTTCTGTCAAGGGACCACTTAACGAGTCCTCCGTTCAACTTGCCGCTGACGTAACGGTCAACCTCTTTGCCGAAAACTGCGGTATAGGTCTTGTTCACCTTTGCCTTGGGAAGTGTTTCCGTTACCTTATAGGTCTTCGTACCGTCATTCCAGCCGACGAAGGGATAGTGCTTGTTTTCATCCTCATGATATTTGGAGGGAAGTTCATCATAGGTGGGAGAGGTTCCGTTTTTAACGTCATAGGTAACAGTCATATCTCCTGCAACGAAGGTGATCACAACCTTTTGGAAGACAACGGACTTGGAAAGAACGTCGTTTCCTTCCGATTTTATGACTTTTTCCCATGCCTCGGCAGAACCGCCGTAGGAGATATTTTCAATCTTTTCAATGCCGCTGAAGGCGTTTTTCTCAATGGTCTTGAGGCTTTCGGGGAGTATCAAGGTCTCAACCGGAACTGATTTGAACGCGCCCTCTTTGATCATGTAGAGTCCTTCCTTGATCTCGATGGTTTTAAGATTACCAAATGAAGAAAAAGCGTCTTTTCCAATTAATTTGATACCCTTGCCTATATAAAGTGAGTGGGCTGTAATAGTAAACTTTGAAAATCCTTTAAGGAGGTTGTAATCCGGCTGAATATCTCCTGTTCCTTCAAAACGAAGTGTATTGAGCTGGTGATTGAAAGTCCAGGTAATATTCGTATCCGTATCCGTTATAGTACCTTCTTCTATTACGTCATCTCTGTCGGTGTATACGATATAGCAAGCATAGGAGAGGATTTCTTCTGCCCAAAGGTCAACACCGTTTATGATCTGGTAGTCATCATATACGAACTGAAGTATACCCTGAGAAGCATCACCTGCAAGGGATGAGTAACTTGTTGCGCCGGAGGCAACAGTTCTTGGGTTGGTAACGGAGGGAACGTGTACCATTGTGGCGGTTGTACCCTGATAGTTATAGATGTTGAGATTTTCGTTGTATTTCTGCATACTGAACTCATAATGGCTGTGTCCGTTGTACCAGATCACGTTGTCATATTTGGTAAGCAGATCGCGGAAGATCTTTTCATCATTTGTATACTGATTGTAGTTTCCGTTGTAACTGTATCCGCCGTTACTCTTGAGGTCGCCCTGACCGTCAACGTTTTCTCTGTCGTCATCGGAGAGATAGGTGTGGAAAAGGAGATAAACTGTCTTGTTCTTGTGGAGTTCAAGCTGTTCTTCAAGCCATTCAAGCTGCTCGGGCTCAACAAGCTTTTCCTGTGCGGGAGAGTGTCCGTCCCAATACCACTGAGAAAGGGAGATGAATACGAAATCCTCGTGCTCGGGAAGCTGGTACGTAAAGTCGATTCCGTTGTCGGCAATATCAAGAACGCCTTCAACCTTACCGTCATAGATTCCCGTGTTCATGTATTTACGCCAGTATCCGTCCTTGCCGAACATAACGTCCAGCTTTGCGTAAAGCTCATGGTTACCGCCGCAGGCAATAACGAGCAGACCGCTTTTAGCAACTGCTTCGTAGAATTCCTTGTAGGATTCCTCCTCACCGTACAAGCTGTAGTCACCTGCCGCCGCAACGAGCTCTACACCCGCTGCTTTATAAAATTCAAGGGCGGTGTCGAATGCGTTTTCAGCATAGTCGATCTTCTTGGAATCATCAAAGAAGTAATTGAAGTGTACATCGGATACCACACCGAAGGAATATTCGGGCTCTTTTTCTTCGAGAAGCTTATCTGCGGGAAGCTCAACGGCTTTCAGTACTTTTCCCGAAGCATCTGAAACGAGAAGCGTCTTTGCTCCAACAGGGATCGCTGTAAATCCCAAAACCTTTTCTGTATGGGAGCCGCCCTTATCGTCTTTTATGGTAAAGGTTGCAAGGGGAGAATAGGGAAGCTCCTTTTCACCTGCTTTGGAAGTAAGTGCCTTGCCCTCTGAGTCTCCCCAACCGATATTGAAGGTTCCCGAAGCATCGGTAGTAACGTAAATATATCCTGCCGCGGAGCCGCGAAGCTCGTTGTTGAAGCTGTATGAAACGGTAACGTTGGCGTTTATGGGCGCGGCGCTTGGCTTATAGTACTTGGATGACGAAATATTAGCAGGTATCTGTGCGCTGAGGTAAGTACCGTAAAGAGCAAGGCTCTGTGTAGCTTTTCCGTAGCTTTTATAGATCTTGACGTCTATGTCGTAATACTTTCCGGCTGTGGGGCAGAATCCTGTCGTACCCTTGGAACCGTTCAGGTAAACGTCAAAATATTGACCGTTGCTCTTGTTGAGTGCGGAAGAAACCGTGTCATAGGTATGTACTTTATTTCCTCCTTTTCCGTCAAGAAGGGAGAATGTCATTTCCATGGTATAGTCAGAAATATCGGCGCCTCCGTCAATAAGTGCCTTTAACTGACTGAGAAAAGGTGACATCATGATCGACCCGTCTGATTTTGTTCTGACGATATAGCCGCCATATCCGATGGAATCGGTGTAGGATTTGGTGGTTTCCGTGATAACCTGTCCCTCGGCAAATACTCCTTCGGGGAGAATCTGCAAAAAGAGCGGCATGATCATGAGAAATGTGAGTGTAAGAGATAGTATTTTTTTCATAACTTGCTCCTATTGTTTGATTTTTACAATTTAACAATACATTATTTTGCTGAATTTGTCAATGCTTCACAGGTGTTTTTGTACAAATTTTATTGTTAATTTGAATATAATTTGAAAAAATGTTTGTAAAATCAGTTGACAAATTTTATAAATTGTGTTAGAGTGAAATCATAAATATTATATATAATAATAAGGAGAATATCATGAAAAGATCGCAGATCAACCAGCTTTTGAAAGAGAATATGGAATTTATAAAATCACACGGCTTCAACCTTCCTCCCTTTGCGGATTACACACCCGAGGAGTGGGAAAATCTTGACAATAGCTACGATGAGATCAGAGATCATATGCTCGGATGGGATATTACAGACTACGGCCTTGGAAACTATGAAAAGGTAGGACTTTTCCTTTTCACAGTAAGAAACGGATCATTCAACGAGCCCGGCTGTCCCAAGACATATGCTGAAAAGATTCTTATATCCGATGAGGATCAGGTTTGCCCTATGCATTTCCATTTCACAAAGACAGAGGATATCATTAACCGCGGAGGCGGAAACCTTGTTGTTAAGCTTTACGAGAGCGAGGAAAACGGAGAGCTTTCAGACCGTGACGTAACTGTAAGCACAGACGGCAGAGTGAGAGTTGTGAAGGCGGGAACAGAGCTTGTTCTTACCCCCGGAGAAAGCATCACACTCACTCCCGGAATGTACCATGCATTCTGGGCAGAGAAGGGACACGGTAAGGTGCTTATCGGTGAGGTTTCTATGGTAAATGATGACGTTAACGATAATAGATTCTATGAAACAATGGGACGCTTCCCCAAGATCGAGGAGGATGAAGCTCCGCTGAGACTTCTTTGCAACGAATATCCTAAGGCAAAATAAAACACTTTTCGGCTTTAAAACGGAGGATATTATTATGAAGGATACA
>JAZQRT010000078.1:0-9304 GCA_045629725.1 Eubacteriales bacterium
GGGCTTGCTCCTCCCGGCTTTTTGTGCAAGTACGCCCCTGCGGAGCTGTAATCAAAATTTTTTAGCCTTGTTGGCTTTCTTTTCGGCAATTCTTTTTCCATGATCCATTTTCATCACCCATGTCATTATAACACAAATCGGCAGAGAAAACAAATTCTCTGCCGAAAATTATGTGTGTCCGTAGGGGCGATTCATGAATCGCCCGTTTTTGTTTTGCGTATTTCAGCGGGCGATTCGTGAATCGCCCCTACAAAATACAAACATCCTTATGAGAAGCCTCGTAAGGGCTTACCTTTTTTTCAAAAAAGGTAAGTTAAACTATCTCTGCAAGGTCAAGGAGGAGGCGTTCTGTCTTTTCCCAACCGAGGCAGGGGTCTGTGATGGACTTTCCGTATACGAGATTGTCGCCGATCTTCTGGCAACCGTCCTCGATATAGCTTTCGATCATAAGTCCCTTGACCATGCGTCCTATATCCGCATTGTGGCGGCAGCTGTGCAATACCTCCTTGGCAATTCTCACCTGCTCGGCGTACCTCTTGCCGGAATTTGCGTGGTTCGTGTCAATGATGACCGCCATATTCTTAAGGCCGCGGGACTTGTACATTTCATACACTCTGAGAAGGTCCTCGTAATGGTAGTTGGGGAAGGAAACGCCCTTATCGTCCACGTATCCGCGGAGAATGGCGTGGGCATATTCGTTACCCGTGCTTTCAACCTCCCAGCCTCTGTATATAAAGGTATGGGGGTGCTGAGCCGCAAGAATGGAATTGAACATGATTCCGAAGTCACCGCTAGTGGGGTTCTTCATTCCAACGGGAATGTCAAGTCCGCTAGCGGTAAGTCTGTGCTGCTGATCCTCAACGGAACGGGCTCCAACCGCAACGTAGGAAAGAAGGTCGGAAAGGTATCTGTGATTCTCGGGATAGAGCATCTCGTCAGCACAGGTAAAGCCCGTTTCGCTGATGGCTCTCATGTGAAGCGAACGAATCGCAACGATCCCCTTATACATATCCGAGCCGTGGGTGGGGTCGGGCTGATGGAGCATTCCCTTGTAGCCGTCACCCGTGGTTCTGGGCTTGTTGGTATAGAGTCTGGGAACGATAAAAATTCTGTCCTTTATCTTCTCCTGAACCTCTCTGAGGCGTGTGATGTAATCAATCACCGTGTCCTCATTGTCCGCAGCGCAGGGACCGATCACAACGAGAAGCTTATCCGACTTACCCGAAAGGATATCCTTGATCTCCTTGTCTCTTTTTACCTTTATCATCTCTCCTTCAAAGCTGAGAGGATACTGCTCCTTTACCTCGATGGGCACGGGAAGCTTTCTTTTAAAATTCATATTCATAGGGGATTACCTCTTTTTTACTTTTTTACTCGTTTTTATCAAATATCGTTCTTCTTACGGTGGATTTCTTCATCATATCCTTCATGCCCTCAACATCGTCTTCCTTGACCATGTTTTTAAGCTTGACGAACTGTGACTCAAAGGATTCCATTTCCCTTATAAGTGCGGCCTTGTTCATCATGAAAAGCTCGCTCCACATATTTTCGTTGATCTTTGCAATTCGTGTCAGATCACGGAAGGAGTTACCTGTATAAAGCTCAAGGTGCTCCATATCGTTACAGGTCATAAGGCTGATGGCAAGGCAGTGCGCAAGCTGAGAAACAAAGGCAATGATCTCGTCATGCTCCTCGGGTGTCAGCACCGCAGTGCGCTTGAAGCCAAGGATCTTTCCAAGCTCAAGGGCGATATCTATTGCCGCCTCGGTGTTCTTTTGTGTGGGGGTCACGATGTAGTTTGCGCCCTCAAATATCTTTTCATCACTGTTTTCAACGCCGTATACCTCACGTCCTGCCATGGGGTGAGCCGCTATAAATTCAACGTCGTCACGCAGCAGCTCCTGTATCTCGTATACCACCGAGCCCTTGACGCCCGTTACGTCCGTAATTACGGTGTCGGGTGAAAAAAGATGCTGATAATCCTTTATCCACTGAATAAAGGTCTTGGGATATACCGAAAAGACCACCATATGAGCCGCCTTAACAAGCTCGGGAGTGGGCTCGGTGGCACCCCTGTCAATTATTCCGTGGTCAAGAGCATAATCTATCGAGGCTTGCTCTTTTGTTATCGCAGTGACGGTATATCCGCACTTTTTGAGGGCTTTTGCATAGCTTCCGCCCATTAGTCCAAGTCCGACTATCAATATATTCGTTTCGTTATTTCTGTTAAGTATCATGATCTACTCCGTTACCTCATGCTTTATTCCAAGTCCTCCGATGACCTCGAAGAAATCGGGATAGCTTTTGCTGACCGCCTCGGCGCCATGTATCTCACCGCCCGTGCGGCTCATAAGTATTGCCTCCGTCATTACTATCCTGTGGTCCCGATATCCCTCAAGAGGACGCGAGGGAGGGGCAAGTCTTCCGCCCGAAACAATTATCCTGTCCTCATAAACCTCCACGGGCACGGAAAACTCCGAAAGCACCTCACGCATGACCTCGCCTCTGTCGCTTTCCTTGATCTTAAGTCTGCGTGTACCCGTCAGCTCCACACCGTCAAACATGGCGCCCACTGCCATTAAAATCGGACCAAGGTCGGGGGTGTCGGAAATATCAAGGGTGCAATATCCCTTTTTTATCCTTTCAAAATATTCCCCGTATATCTTATCTCCCTGCAGACTGTCCTTTTTGAGTCCCGTCACCTGTACGTCACCTCCCGCAAGGGTAAGCGCATCAAGGAACGCCGCGTTGGAGTGATCTCCCTCCACAACACAGCAGGTGGGATTATATCCGCCCGATACCTTATAGGTATTCTCCTCGGGAGCTTCAATGCCGACCCCAAACTCACTCATTGAAAGGAGCGTCATTTCTATATACGGACGGCTCTCCACGGGAGGAATTATCCGTACCGTGCCGCCTCCCACAAGTGGAAGCGCGAGGAGAAGTCCCGTAATAAACTGACTGCTGACGTCACCTCTTACCTTATATTCTCCGCCCTTCAGCCTTCCCTCGACCGTTATGGAATTTTTATCGCGCTTGAAGCTTATTCCCTGCTCCTTGAATATATCCTCATATACGCCAAGGGGTCGCTCCATGAGCCTTTCACTGCCCACAAATTTGAATCTTCCTCCAAAAGCAAGTGCGATCGGAATGAAAAACCTGAGGGTGCTTCCGCTTTCGTTGCAGTTCAGTACCTTTTCCCCGTTTGCGTCGGAGCTTTGACCTAAAAGCCTTACCGTATCGTCCTTTATTTCATATTCCATACCAAGCGCCTTGATACAGGCAAGTGTTGATTCGATGTCCTTGGAGTATGCCACACCCTCCACCAAAGAGCCCTTTCCCGCAAGCGCGCCGCAGATAAGAAGTCTGTGTGCTGCGCTCTTGGAGGGAGGTGCCTTTACGATTCCCGAAGCCTTGCTTTTTTCTATTTTTATTTTCATATTTACGCCTCTTTTCTTAAGGGGGACCATTTTCTCGGGGAGGCGCTTTTTATAAAAAGCATCCTCCCCGTACCCCTCCCGCAAAAATTTTAATAAAAGGGGATTTTATATTGATCTTTATTTTTACGAAAAAAACGCCCGAGATCCCGCGTACGGGAATTTTCGGACGTAAAAATTTGCATGGATCAAGACACGCTTACCGTATCCATCCAAGCCTTGAACTGCGTATGATACAATGAATTGTCCTCTTGCACTTCAGCGGTAAAGGTTACTATATAGAATGCACTTTCGCCCTTTTTTATAAAGGAATTATAATAATATTCCTTTTTTTCAGCTTTGTTTGTGTATTCCAAATAATAATACCCGTCCTCATTCTTAAGGCAATCCTGTGATTTTTCATTTGAAACACACACAACCTCTGCGTACTTCTCCTCGGAAAAATCTGCGTACTCGGAAGGAAGCTCCGAAAAGCTTTCCTTGATACATACGATCAGATAATTACGGCTTATAAAATAGGCATAGGCGCCCGAAGCGTCCTTATCCTTAAAGCTACTGTCAAGAGTGATGGAAAATTCATTCACTTCAAAGGACTTTTCCACGAGCTCGGAAGAACAAGCGGTAGTAAAAAGCATAGCAAAAACAATTACAAAACATACAAAATACTTCATGGTCTTCCTCCTTCACTTTAGTTGCTTAAAATTTACTACATTAAAGTGTATTTGTCAATAGGTATACAAAATTTTTTCAACTTTTTTATTAATATAAAAGCAAAAGCATTATGCTTTTTTGCACAATGCTTTTCTTGGTTTATACTTTCTTACGATCAATCAAGATCGTCCTCGTCATCAATGTTCACGACCTCACCGAGTCTTATTCTGCGCTTGATCTTCATTTCCTCGGCATTTTCGTGAATAAGCTCCTTGACAACAAGAGGAAGCTTAATGTTTTTCAAAACCACCACGGGAGTTGATTTATCCGAGGTGTTCACCGTTACGGTTCCAAGCTTTGTAATTCTCTGCCAAAGGCTTCTTCTGACGCTTATATCCCGCACTCTGTAAAGGAGAATCTCGTCATATTTTATATTTATCGCTCCGACAGTTATATAAAGTCTGTCTTCCGAAAGGGCATATCTTGTGAAGCTTATGGGCATACCGAGTATCCTTTTTTTATCGCTCCAAATTATATTCTTTTCATTTGCCATAGGTTAATACCCCCTTTTCTTTTATTTTAACATATAATGCACGGAGTTGTCAATGATTTTTTATGCGTCTTGGGGAATATAAATTTTCAAATTGAAATTCGGCAAAACGTGGGGGGATTTGTGCGCGGTGTTCCCACCGTATTGCTACGGGCACGCGCGGACACCCTCAAACGTCTGTAGGGCGCCACCCTTCGTCCGCCAAAACGTAAACAATTCTTTTTTTGAAAAAAAGTAAGAGGGTGCTTTCGCAACCGCTGATTTTATTTTATAGTCTTATTCCTGAGCAATAAGACCGTAATCTCCGTCTTTTCTCACGTACACAACGTTTACCTTTCCGGTTGCGTCATTTTCAAATACAAAGAAGGAATGTCCGAGAAGATCCATCTGAAGCACTGCTTCCTCGGGACTCATGGGCTTGATGGCAAAGGTCTTTGTCTTGAATTTAACCTCTCCCGTTTCCTCCTCAACATCATCCACGGGAAGATCGGGGGATCTGTCAAACGCACCCTCTCTGAGCCTCTTTTCCAGCTTCGTCTTGTTCTTTCTGATCTGTCTTTCCAGTGCGTCAATCGCCATATCAAGAGCAATCAAAACAGTTTCCGCCTGCTTCTCGCTACGGTAAATCGTACCCATGCTCTCAATGGTTACTTCCACTGATTCAAGATTGCCCTTTTTGACAGCCTTCACCGAAGCGGTGGCACCGTCTTTGAATATACGGTCAAACTTGCTGAGCTTCTTTTCCGCCGTAGGTATCTGATATGACGGGAACGAGTTCTGTTTTCCTGTAAATGTAATTTTCATAATTTTGCTCCTTTCAACTAATGAACTATTGCGGCACTTCTATTCCGCATATTTATTATATCATACTTTTTGTAAAAAGTAAATAAGCAAATCAATATTTTTTAAAAAAATTTGTGCATTAATCAAAATTGATCGCTTTCACGCACAATATGTTCGGCAGAGGAACGCTGAAACATTTTTTCTATTCCAAATTTTTGCTTGCAGCTACGCGAAGTCAAAGACTTAAACGCACAGATTACATCATCCAAGGTAGGGGAGGGGCTTGCTCCTCCCGCCTTTTCATGCAGAAAAATCACTGCATGGATATGGTCGGGCATAATAACATAATCTTCAACCGTTACGCTCGGAAATCGAGCCTCAATCAACTGTAATTGTTCTTTTGCAATCTCACCGCAAGGTTTTAATTTGACCGTAATTTCGGGAGGAGCAAGCCCCTCCCCTACCGCAAGTCCGTTTGTTTTATCGGTAGCCGTAAGGTTTTCTTTGACTATTTCGGATAAGATATGCATTCTGTCACTTAAATGCGCAAACCACATCATCCAAGGTAGGGGAGGGGCTTGCTCCTCCCGCCTTTTCATGCAGAAAAATCACCGCATGGATATGGTCGGGCATAATAACATAATCCTCAACCGTAACACTCGGAAATCGAGCCTCAATCAATTGTAATTGTTCTTTTGCAATCTCACCGCAAGGTTTCAATTTAACCGTGATTTCGGGAGGAGCAAGCCCCTCCCCTACCGCAAGTCCGTTTGTTTTTTCGGTAGTAGGGGCGATTCATGAATCGCCCGTTATCGTTTCGAATGTTCTTGCGGGCGATTCGTGAATCGCCCCTACAAAATACAAACATCCTTATGAGAAGTTGGGACCATGCACCGTTCTTTTTATTTTACCGATTTTTGTCATTTACTTTCCCCTTTTTATCATGTATAATTAAGTCAGTAAATGTTCGCAAAACGAACCAAGAAAGGAATTTATATGACACAAACACATTATTTTAACGTAAATATTGCAAACTCCTACGGGCTAAACTGCGCCGTCCTGCTTCAGAACTTGTGGCATTGGGTGTGCGAAAACGAAAAAAAGGGCATCAATTTTCACGATGGATATTATTGGACCTACAATACCGCAAACGAATTTATTAATATAATGCCCTATCTTAAAAAAAGTCAAATTGATAGGGCAATGAAAATTCTTCGGAATGAAGGGATCATTATTACGGGCAATTACAATACTAAGAAATATGACCGAACCTTATGGTACACGGTGACTTCAAAAGGAAAATCCATTCTGCAAAAAGGGAAAATGGATATCTCAGAAAATGCTAATTCCATTTCGCATAAAACAGAAATGGATTTCCGCAAAAACGCTAATTCCATTTCGGATATAACAGAAATGGATACCCCAAAAAATGCTAAATCCATTTCGGATATAACAGAAATGGATATCCGCAAAAACGCTAATTCCATTTCGGATATAACAGAAATGGATATCCAAAAAAATGCTAATTCCATTTCGGATATAACAGAAATGGATTTCCGCAAAAACGCTAATTCCATTTCGGATATAACAGAAATGGATATCTCAAAAAATGCTAAATCCATTTCGGATATAACAGAAATGGATATCCGAAAAAACGCTAATTCCATTTCGGATACAACAGAAATGGATATCCCCAAAAACGCTAATTCCATTTCGGATATAACAGAAATGGATATCCAAAAAAATGCTAATTCCATTTCGGATATAACAGAAATGGATATCCCCAAAAATGCTAATTCCATTTCGGATATAACAGAAATGGATTTCCCAAAAAACAGAAATGGATTTCCTCTACATGAGAAACCTATACCAAATATAAACACAAATATAAACACAGATATAAACACAGATATATATACTGCTTCGGGGACTTCGTCCCGGAAGCGTTGCACCTCTGCGGAGGTTAAAAAAATAATATCTCATTTAAACGAGAAGCTCGGAAGCGCTTACAAAGCAACAACAAGATCAACACTGACTCATATTAATGCTCGTTTTTCCGAGGGATTTACTCTTGAGGATTTTATCAAGGTCATCGACAAAAAATGCGACGAATGGGGAAAGGATGAAAAAATGCAACGGTTTTTAAGACCGGAAACCCTATTCGGCACTAAGTTTGAGTCCTATCTTAACGCGCCATCCAAGGATAAAAAAGGCTCGGAGCAAAGCACTCCGCTTATTCTCAGCGAAAACGCAAGGCTCCTTTATGAGCTTTATAAGGACGAGGAATTTTAACAAGGAATTGAGGTGAAAGAGTGAATAATTATTTTTTTGATATCGTATATGCAAACGCAAAGGAGAAGAACAAAAAGGAGGCGGAGGATTATATAGGCGCAGAGGGACTTCTTTACTGCGGAAAGTGCCATACTCCCAAGGAATGCCGCCTTGATGATGAGTATATTTTAAAGCTGGGCTATGGTGCTCTGCCAACTCCCTGCAAGTGCAGCGCCGAAAGCTTTGAAAAAGAACGCCGGGCGCAAAAAAGCATGGAGCTTGAATGTAAATATGACGCCTTCAAGGACTGCGCAAAGAGTCCCTTTGAGCTTTTGAGCTGGTTTTCCCGTAACGATTATACCATCAGCAAAAGGTTAATTTCAAAGCGCCGCGAGTTGCAAAGGGAGATCTGCTTTACGGATAACCTTTGGGCAGACATGACCTTTGACCTTGACGATGCAGAAACCCCCAAGCTTTCGTCAATTATGCGTAATTTCGTCACAAATTTCGATAGGATCGCGGCATCGGGAAAGGGTCTGCTTCTTTTGGGCGAGGTTGGAACGGGTAAGACCTTTTACGCCGCCTGTGTCGCCAATGCCTTGATCGATAATGGGAAGACCGTATTTATGGCAAAATTAAACTATATCAGAAACAAGCTTCAGGAAAATTTTGAGGGCAAGCAGAGCTTTCTTGATGCAATTACAGGCGTTGATCTTTTGATCATCGACGATTTCGGCGCAGAGGCAGATACGGGATATATGCAAGAGATAGCCTTTGAAGTGATCGACGAGCGTACAAAAACGGGGCTTCCCATGATCATCACCACCAACCTGAGCTTTGATCAAATGCTCTGTGCCGATTCTCTTTACAAAAAACGATTGTATTCCCGAATTCTCGGAAGCACCCGTACGATTAAGGTAAACGGCGATGACAGGCGCTTGAAAAATTCGGCAAAATCAAAAAAAGACGTTGATACGCTTTTGGGGATATAACCGAAGCACAGCTAAACGCGGGGGATTTAGTGCGCGGTGTTTGTTTTCGGACGAAGGGTCGCGCCCCTACAAGGGAAAATATTAATTTGGCGAACCGCGGGGAATTTAGTGCGTATCGTTTGTTTTCGGACGACCGATGGTCGCCCCTACAAGGGAAAATATTAATTTGGCGAACCGCGGGGGAATCCGTGTGCGGTGTTTGTTTTCGGACGAAGGGTGGCGCCCCTACAAGGGAAAATATTAATTTGGCGAAACGCGGGGGAATTTGTGCGTATCGTTTGTTTAAATATATGTTAATTCGGCAAATCACAGGGGAATTTTGCGATGTTCCCACCGTATTTGGTCCGGGCATGCCCGGCCCCCCCCCAACGTCTGTAGGGGCGCCACCCTTCGTCCGTCAAAACGTAAACAATTCGGCGAACCATGGGGAATTTTTGCATACAAAAGCCCTCTCCGTCAGCCTTACGGCTACCACCTCCCCCAAAGGTGGAGGCTTTCAAACCCGAACATTCGGCGAAACGCGGGGGAATTTGTGCGTATCGTTTGTTTAAATATATGTTAATTCGGCAAATCACAGGGGAATTTTGCGATGTTCCCACCGTATTTGGTACGGGCATGCA
>JAZQRT010000079.1:0-3623 GCA_045629725.1 Eubacteriales bacterium
GCAGTTACGGTCTTATTGATAATATGCTTGAGGCATACCGTTCCAAGGAAAAGCCGAAGAACGAAAAGCCTGTAATTCTTATTGCACCCTCTTGGCAGTACGATAATATTCTTGACAGCTGTATTGACGATATCGTAAATGACCTTGTTTGCGACAAATATAAGGTTATAATCAGACCTCATCCCCAGTATATCAAGCGTTTCCCCATGAGAATGGAAGCCATGTTTGAGCGTTACAGGGATAAGCTTTCCGATGATTTTATTATTCAGACAGACTTTTCATCCACGGATACCGTTTATAACTCCGACGTTATGATCACCGACTGGTCAGCTATCGCCTTTGAATATAGCTTTACAACGGAAAGACCTACCCTCTTTGTCAATACAAAAATGAAGGTCGTAAACCGTGATTATACAAAGATCTCTCTCGTGCCTTTTGATATTACGGGAAGAAATAAGATCGGACGCTCTATCGAAAAGGACGAGTGCTGTAATATTTCCAAGACCGTTGAGGATTTCCTTGTTCATCACGATGATTATGCAGAGCAGATCCGTACTCTCCGCGACGAGTATTTCTATAACCTCGGTTCAAGCGGCGAGGCTGGAGCAGATTACATCATCCGCCGTATCAAGGGTCTCCCTCTTGGGAATAAAGAAAAAAGCGAGTGAGTTTTTTCAGGGCTTCGCCCCGAACCCTACCAAACTTTTTTGTAAAAAGTTTGGATCAAAAAACTTTAACAAATGGGTTTTTTATTATTGATTTTGTTTGTGCCTCTATTGGAGCTTTCCGATAGGGGCAATTTTTTTGATTTATAGGAAATTACTCTGTTTGGAATAAAATAAAAATCGTAAAGGTGTGCTTGTAATGAATGTGACTTTCCCCACGATTGTGTGACGCTTTTTATCTCTTGCTCCTTTGTTTTGCTAAAAAAGGATACAATACACCTCTTTTGGACATAATATTTTAGCACTAAAAAACCGAGTTCACTAAAAATTCACAATATTATTTTCAAAAACCCTTGACAAACAGGGGATTTGATGGTAAATTTATTACAGTGATTAGCACTTGGAGCAAATGAGTGCTAAAGGCGTTAAAGGTTTTAAGGAGGAAGTTAAAAATGTACAACGATCTATCAAGCAGAAAAAAAGCTATCCTTAAAGCGGTGGTTGACGCCCACATAGAAAATGGAGAACCTGTTGGTTCAAAGGCGCTCACGGGAAGCGCGGGATTCGGTCTTTCATCTGCCACCATCAGAAATGAAATGGCAGAGCTTGAATCCATGGGATATCTCGTTCAGCCCCACACCTCAGCGGGCAGAGTTCCCACGGATCTCGGTTACAGATTCTATGTTGACACTCTCATGCAGGATTACAGTCTTACCTCAACGGAGATAATGGAGCTTAATCGGGTATTGAAGGAAAAGACCGCGGAGCTTGACAGAATAATCAAGGAAGCGGGTAAGGTGGTATCAAGCCTCACAAATTATACCTCCATCGCTCTCAGCCCTCGTCAGATGGGTTCCACCATCAAGCGGTTTTCAGTGACACCTGTTGATCCTAAGAAATTTCTCCTTGTGGTGATACTTGAAAATTCACAGGCAAAGACAAAATTTGTAAACTGTGAGGAGGTCATTCCAGAAACGGCGCTTATGCGTCTGGAATCACTTTTGAACGTTTACGTTGCAGGCAGGGACGTAAAGGATATAACTCTCTCCGTAATTATGGAGATGGAATCTCAAATGGGCAGATATGGCTCTCTTATCACTCCCATTGTACGCTACGTAATTGAGCTTGCATCAGGTGCTTCGGCCGGAGGAGATATTCGCTTTGACGGAGTTGACAGACTTCTTGAATATCCTGAATATTCAGATACCCAGTCCCTTCGTGAGATGCTTGGTCTTTTTGAGAATAACGATGAGTTGGCAACACTTGTTTCCGATGCGGATAATACAAATGACGTCAGCGTATATATAGGTAAGGAAAGCTCCATGTCGGCGCTTCGTAATTCGTCCATGGTGTTCAAAAAAATCGTTATAAACGGAGAGGTTGTCGGTGCGATCGGAGTTATTGGACCTGCACGAATGGATTATTCAAAAGTAATTTCAACAATAAGATATCTGTCCGACAGTATTGAGGGCAGAATTTCGGAACTTGGAGATGGAGGACAAGGCAGTGGCGGAAGAAATTAAGAATGAAAATGCCGAAGAAATTAAAGAAGAAGTAAAAGAAGACGGCAAAAAAGATAAAAAGTCAAAAAAGGAAATTGCAGAGCTTGAAGAAAAGATAAAGTCCCTTGAGGCTGATCTTGAAAAAGCAAAGGCAGATCTTGCCGAGCAAAATGACAAATATCTGAGAATGCTTGCGGAGTATGAAAATTTCCGCCGCAGATCACAGAGCGAAAAGGAAGCAATTTGGGGCGAGTCAATGGCAGATACTGTGAACGCAATTCTGCCCGTAATTGACAATCTCGAAATGGCTCTTGCGTATAAGACGGACAGCGAAAGCGTTGTTAAGGGTGTCGGAATGACACTTACTCAGTTTACTCAGTCCCTTGAATCTCTCGGTGTTGAGGTTATCAAGTGCGAGACCTTCGATCCAAATTATCACAATGCGGTAATGCACGTTGAGGACGATCAGTATGCTGAGGGTCAGATCGTTGAGGTCCTCAGAAAAGGATATAAAAAAGGCGAAAAGGTTATCAGATACGCCATGGTTAAGGTGGCTAACTGATGAAGTAACGTTTTTATGGCGTTGCTACTCCGACCCACCTAACTTTCTTGTAAGAAAGTTAGGATCAAAGAGCTTTACTTAAAAAGATATATATATTAAATTACAAAACCGTAAAAAATTAAACTAAAAATACAATAAAGACCCTTTATAAAAGTTATTGAAGGGTTCGGGAAAGATTTTTTCAAAAAGTTTCCCGAGAAAGGAAATATTATGGCAAAGATTATTGGTATTGACCTTGGTACAACAAACTCATGTGTAGCGGTATACGAAGGCGGCGAGCCTGTTGTTATCACAAACCCCGAAGGCGCAAGAACAACACCTTCCGTTGTGGCTTTTTCCAAGACAGGCGAAAGAATGGTAGGACAGGTTGCAAAGCGTCAGGGTATCACAAACCCCGACAGAACCATCATGTCCATCAAGAGAGAGATGGGAAGCTCATATAAGGTATCCATTGACGGAAAGGGATACACACCTCAGGAGATTTCTGCAATGATCCTCCAGAAGCTTAAGAGCGATGCAGAGGCATATCTCGGAACACAGGTAACACAGGCAGTTATTACAGTTCCCGCATACTTCTCCGATGCACAGCGTCAGGCAACAAAGGACGCAGGTAAGATCGCAGGTCTTGAGGTTCTCAGAATCATCAACGAGCCCACAGCGGCAGCACTTGCATACGGAATTGATAAGGAAAACAACCAGAAGATCATGGTATACGACCTCGGCGGCGGTACATTTGACGTATCCCTCCTTGAGATCTCCGACGGTGTATTTGAGGTTCTTGCAACTGCAGGTAACAACCGTCTTGGCGGTGATGACTTCGACAAGAGAATTATTGACTGGATCGCAGAGGAATTCAAGAAGGAAAACTCCGGAATTGATCTTCGTCAGGATAAG
>JAZQRT010000080.1:0-10176 GCA_045629725.1 Eubacteriales bacterium
GGCGGAATGATAGATTTCGATTTGATGTCCGAAACATTGTTTGCTTGGTCAAAAAAATGGATTTCAGAAAACAGTTAAACAAATTGGAATTTGTCGAACAGACAGCGATGTGAGATCTCGCACCTTTTTTGCGTTTTTACCTATGCCTACGCACCGTTTGTGCGCTTCTTCGCAAATAGAAAAGCCGCGCACGTAAGTGAGCGGCTTTTCTTTTTGTACTTTTCTCTCTTCACTATTCACTTTTCTCTTTTCACTATCCCACGCAACTTTTCCGGAGAAGAAATAATAGAGAAAAGAGAAAAGAAAAGGTAGCTTTTCTCCCGTTGTCGAAAAGCATTGATTTTTATTTGGAAACATGATATAAACTTTTCAAAGACTAAAAAGGATACAACGATTACAAAACAATTATTGCGTTCTGCAACAAGTATCGGTGCCTACATAAATGAAGCCATTTACTATCATATGTTAAAAAAGAACCCTAATACAGTTTTTATTAATATTCCTTCTCTCAAAGGTATGAATAATGCCTTAATGAATAAATTGACCGAGATATTTTGAGTACTATTTTTCAAAATACACCATCAAAAAGGAGCCACACTATGCCCAACATACAAAAAGGCAGAAATATATATCTTGACCTTTTCAAATTTTTTCTCTGCTATCTCGTTATAGCGATTCACCTTGCAGGTGAAACTTATTCTCATTTTCCTCTTTACCGCTTGGCGGTGCCCATGTTTTTTCTCATAAGCGGATATTTTAACTATTCCTCCGATACATCTCGGTTGCAGAGTAAGGCTTTGGGATTCATTAAACGGTCATTCCGCTATATGCTCATGGGATTTCTCATTTACATAATCTTCGATTTCGTTATGTGCTACGTCGAGGGACGTGGCGTTGGCTACTATTTCACCACGCTTTTTTATGAGGATCTCCTCCTTGAGTTTTTTATTCTCAACCGACCGATAACATATACCGGCGCTCAGCTTTGGTTTTTGATCGCGCTTTTTGTGGTGTCCCTTATCCACTATATCCTCGTCCGATTTGATAGACTCAGATATTATAAGATCATCATTCCCCTTTGCTACCTAATTTACTTTTTCTTTGCAGGATATATGTATCTTTTCCAAAATACTGATATGCCCATCAGGTACACAAGAAATGCTTTGTTTTTCGGGCTTCCCAATTTTGCTCTTGGGTATACTCTTGCAAAATTTGATTTCCACAAAAAATCATGGTATAAATATATCTATCTCCTTCTCGGCATGCTTTGCTTTTTCCTGCAGATTATTGAGGACCGCCTTGTGAGAGTGGAGAACTGCTCCCTTGAAATGTATATAATGGGAGTGCTCTCAGCCGTTTTCCTCCTCCAATTCTTTTTGGGCATCAAGAAAAGCGACTGTCCCTTTTACTACCGCTATATCGGCAAAAACGCCTCCTTTGGGGTCTATATCCTCCACATGGCAGTGGCAGTTGTGCTTTCAAAGATCTTCACATTCCCCAATCTCATGTTTAAAAGCTTTGTTGTTTTGATCGCGTCGTTTCTTGTGTATGAGATGGCTTACCTTTTGAGCATGGTATTAAAAACATCTCAAAGCAAAAAACACTTGCAATAAAACCCAACCTATGTTATAATACTCATATAAAGCGATCCTTTGTTTGGGTACTTATACTTTTAATAAAATCCCGAACAGATCGTTTGGGATTTTTTGCTTTTTACGAATATGCGTTAAAAAACTGAAAGGAGAATTATTATGAAAAGATCACTTGCTCTTATATTGACCGTTTTCTTCCTGCTTCCTCTTTTGCTCGGTTCTTGTACACAAACGCCTCAATCAAATGAAACCTCAACACCTGAATCCTCAACATCGGAAGCACCGCTCCCCGAGTTAAAACAGCTCGGACTGGATATTGATTCATACTCAACCAAGAACGCATTCAACCCGATTTTAGATGTTCGATATAACCGTTTAAGTCTCAGCACCGCATTTTTCTCAAGCGACCCTGAACGAAAAAAGTTTGAAGTTGAGATAACAATAAGCCTCAACGGTTGCCCTGAGCCAAACCTTGAAGATCCTTTTCCCGCAAATTTTTTCCGTAGTGTCTCTCTGGTTTCAGATTCAGAATCGGTAACAGAAAAAATAAACGGAACTGCCGTTGAAATTGACGCTTCCGTTTTGGAAAAGCTGCCTGAGGATACCATAAAAGGCAGATATTCTTTTGATCTTTCCGATTTACCCGACAAAGGGGATTATTCCCTTGAGATCGTACTGTCTCCAAAATCACGAAGCAAGAATAAAAACACGATCCATACCATCAAAAACGCGGTAACGATCGGTGAAAAAATTGAATTTGCAAGCGAAAAAGTTATAGAACTTGCGGACAGTAAGCTTAAAGAAAAGGCGGCAGATAATAAATATCAATATTACCGCCCCGATCGGCTGAGATACGACTATGAAGAAGACTACTATCACACATGGTTTTATATGTATCTGGAAAAGTACCGCACTGATGCGGCTTACGGTGCATACGTTGATATAAACAACAAAAAAGTTACTAAATACGAATTTAAAGATAGAAATAATTATTCCTACTATTTTGATAAAATCACCAAAGAAGATATACTCACGGCAGAAAACGCGCTTCTTACAAAGGTAAATGATTACCTTACAAAAGAGGGACAAAAAACCTACACACTTGAAAACGCGCCTTTTTGGCTTAGTTGTGAGGGCGGCGGACCTCTTACTCTCTCAACAGAGCTTATCATTCCCGTAAAGGAAGGCGAGGTCTCAGGCTGCGGCGATCACAAGCATGCAATGTTTTCAGAAAATATTTACCCCAAATAAGAAATAAAAATCGAAATTAACAGAAAGAAGAGACTAACCATGAAAAGAACACTTGCTCTTATATTGACCGTTTTCTTCCTGCTTCCTCTTTTGCTCAGCTCCTGCACACCCTCACCGAAGCTGATACAAACACAAGCAGGAGAGCCGATCTACAAAAAACTCTACAATTATGATTCCAAACTCAATCTGAACGTGGGATACTACAGCCTCGATATTGAAGCCCTTTTCTTCTCCGAAGACCCCGAAAGAAGAATATTTGAAGTGGAATTCACCGTCAAGATCACCGATTATGAAGAAACCGCCAAGGAGAAGCTTTTCCCCGAGAGCTTTTTCTCGCAAGCATATTTCTTGAATTCAGAGTCCGAGGAAATTAAAATAATGGGTACACCCATTGAAAACTCAAAAATCGAGCAAAAGGACACAGTTATAATAAGATACGCTTTCGATATGGGTGAAAGTCCTGCCGAGGGAAACTATGATTTAAACGTATTGTTTACTGATAACACCTCGGAGCCAAGCCTCAGTTTTCCCTATGCCGTGATCGTTCGGGATAAGATAGAAATATTAAATGAGGTATTTTACCCGATTTCAGATGAAGCGCTTGTAAAAAAAGTCGGTAGTGATAAATCCTCTCAATTTAAACTGAGAAACGTTTTGTATCAAGCCGAGTCCGACAGCTTTATAATAATGTACAACAGATATTTGGGAGATTATGATACGGACAATTACTACAGCATAACAATTAACGCCAAAGAGAAAACGACTTCACATGAGGATCTATGTGAATTGACCAATCTTACAAAACTCTTTGAAAACATCACCGACGAGGATATTAAATCAGCAGAGCTTGCTCTTTTGGAACAGGTCAATAATTACCGTACAAAGGAAGGACAAACAATCTTTACCTTACATGAATTAAAAAGACTAATCCTCCTCTACCCCTATACCAAAGACTATGCCTGCCTGTCGGTTGAATTTATCGTTCCTGCAAAAGAAGGCGACGATGCCCCCTGCGATGACCACTGGCACGTGATGTTTGATGAACAAATTTATCCGAGATAAAGCTTACACGGGATGTAAAACTAAACTATGTTTTACATCCCTTTTTGTAAAAAAGGGTTGACTATTTCAAAATAAAGCAGTATAATCTATCAGTAAATATAATTATTTCGGAGGATTTAAATGGCAAGCTTTGCAGATTCCATCCCAAGAGAAAAAAACAGCAACGGATTCCTTAAATTTTTAAAGGTTTTCGGTATCGTATTGTGCTCCTTGCTCGGCATAATCATCATCTCGGTTCTTGGGCTTTACTTTATTATCACGAACACTCTCAACAATACACTTTTTGACCAATCCTGCCCGATCATTGAAGCAAGTGATACCTCTGTCAATTGGATCCCCGCAGAAAACGATCTTATCCCCGTTCTCGTTGATATTCGAGTTACTAAGGAGAAGACCGAATATAATATCCCGCTTGCAAGAAATAACGATCAGGATTTTTTTAACGATATAAAGGTAACGGGAAGATTTCTCGGATTAAACGGAGAGATCATTGAAAAAGATATTGAAGACTTTACGATTGATTTTAGTGAAGATACCTTCACCACGGCAGGAAAAAAGAATCTTCGTATATATATTATCGTTGAATACCTTGGACTTAAGGTTACAGCAGAGGCAAACATTCCCATAACCGTGACCTCGGATGGACCATCAAATTCCGATTCTCCCTTTGACTCCGACACCTCCAAGAATTCAGTGCAGGTTGAATACGATACCTCAAGCCTTTATGAAAACAAGGAAATATATGACGATGACTCACTTGAAAAGATCAAGGAAGGTTATCAGCAGCCTATTTATAAGGTTGATCAAAAGGACGAAAACATTTTTAATATTCTTATTATTACAACGGATAATAATAAAGTCGATCCCGATGCAAAAAGAAGCAATATCGGTATTTTGACCATTCTTTCCTACAATTTCAACACAAGCGAAGCAACGACGTTTAACTTGGACGAAAAAATGATCGGAGCCTATGACGGTCAGTTCTACACCCTCAACGGAATTTGGGCGATCGGCGGTCCCGGAGCATTGATAAATTCTATCAATAACATGCTTGATCTTGATATCCAAAGGTATATCTATATGGATCCCTCTTCACTTTTGGAGCTTGTTGATACTGTTGGCACAGTTCCGATTACACTTACGGAAGAAGAAATCAATCTTTTGGGACTTGAAAACGTCGCCCCCGGAAACGTATTGCTTGACCGCAACATGGCACTCGTATATATTAACCTTGAGGGACCTGACAAAACAAACCGCCAGCAAAAATTTGCAAGTGCCGTTTTGAAGAAAACCTTTGACGGAATGTCCATTTCCGACTTTTCCTCTTTCATTTCCAAACTTAGCTTTGCAACGAGCAATTTGTCCACAGAGATACTTATTGACCTTGTATTCTCAAAGGGTATTGACGTTAATAATCTTCAGATCGACCAGTTTAATGCTCCCTTCGGCGAGTTCGGAGAGGATTATTCTTTCGTTGTCTCGGCAAAGGGTAACTACGCTATGCTCTATACAGATCTTGAAAAATTGAAAGAAGAGATGTATCAGTACATAGGCTACAGCGACTAAAGCGGTCTGCCTTTCACAGTCAGATCACTCCAAAGCAAAGCAATTCCTATAAACAAAGAATACCCGACCAAATCACAAGAATTTGATTGATACATTAAGTATTAACCAAAAACACAGCCCCACCGCTACGGTGAGGCTGTGTTTTTTACTTTTTATTAAAACCCGTCATACTCGTCAAGGTCTGAAGGAACGTTTACATTCACTTCCTTACCGGGATCAACTATCTTAAGGTCATCGGTTACCTGAACTTCAATATCAAACGTTTGTGTTTGAACCTTGACCTTCAGCTTAAGATCATATGAAACCGAATAGCTTACAACGTATCCGTCCTTTACCTCGATTCCAACCTTACAATTATCAAAGGTCTTTGAGTTTATTTTTCCTATCGCTTCCACGGATGCAACAGAACGGTCTATATACTCTTTGAAATTTGCCTCAAACACCTCGGGGGTAAGCTCAAATTCAATCTTTCCCTCTTCAAGTGTCTTTTCTCCGAACTGCTCCTCCGGTATCATACGGAAAAAGGATTTAACAAGGTCATAGACATTGTAGCTGTCTGTTTCTTTGCCCTCTTTTACCTTTGTCTTTGATCCAAGAGCATCAAGATAAAAATATCCATCTTTATAATAAAGACCCATATCAACCGTAACGCCGCTTGTTTTTATCGAAAGATCGGTGGAATATTCCGGAGTCTCAGTATTAAATCCCTTGAACACCGAGGTTATATTAGTCTTCTGAGTCTGTGTTGACCCATCAACCTTCTGCTTGGCGTTTTCATCGAGCACAACCTTGACCATATCAAGTGCAAGGGTGTTTTCTATCGCTTCTGTTACTGCTTCATAAGGTGTTTTTTCCTTTTTACAGGATACAAGCGAAAGAGATGAAATTACCATAATTACAGCAAGAACCAATGATAAAATCTTTGTCTTCATAGTATTCTCCTTTTATCCTTTTAATAATGATAAATTTGACGTCATTGTGATTTTTTTCCAAGAAAAAACGTATTCCTTGATAACTGCCGTTAATTACTCTGCGCTTTGCTCATTTTCAACGGAAACTGCTTCCGTTGTGGGTATTTTCTTTCCAAGAACCTCGGGAAGCTGCATTCCTGCAAGAGAGAATACCTCTTCAAGAGGGGGAACTGACTTCATCATGCCTGAAAGGAAGTTTGCGGTTGAAGTCTTACCGTCACCGTTTTGACCGCCGTCCCAAACAGTAACCTTATCGATCTTGATATTCTTGATCGCGTCAACCTGTACACGCATAAGGTCTTCAAGCTTATCGGCTATAAGAAGCTTAAGAGCCGCATCTGTGTCGCCGCCTGCGGATTTTACGATCTCTGCAAAACCTGCAGCCTGCTTTTTAAGGATCTCCTCAACGCCTCGAGCCTGTGCTTCCATCTTTGCATAGATAGCATCAGCCTCACCCTGTGCGCGTCTTCTCATCTGCTCAGCCTCAGCCTCAGCTTCAAGTTCCATTTCCTTCTTCTTAGCCTCTGCACGAACGATAACATCTGCCTCGAGTGTTGCCTGTTCCTTGGAGCGTCTTGCTTCTTCTGCCGCTCTTTCTGCCGCATAGGACTCCTCAAGGGCTTTCGCTGCCTGGATCTTTTCTGCTGTTGTTGCGATCTTCATAGCCTCAGCCTGCTTTTCCTTGAGGGCAGCCTCGGACATCGCGATATTCATTTTTGCTGCGTTTTCACCCTGGATAGCAATTGAATTGGACTCGGAAACCTTGATTCTCTGCTCCATGTGTGCGTTTGCTTCACCGATAGAACCGTCTCTTTCCTGCTCCGCAACGCTCTTTTTAGCATCGTTGATAGCCTTTGCTGCCGCTTCCTTACCAAGAGCCGCGATATATCCGGACTCATCGCTGATGTCTGTTACGTTTACGTTGATAAGTCTAAGACCGATCTTCTTAAGCTCTGTTTCCACGTTGCTGCTGACAGCCGCAAGGAACTTGTCACGGTCTGTATTGATCTCCTCGATATCCATCGTTGCAATTACAAGACGGAGCTGACCGAAGATGATATCCTTTGAAAGCTCCTGAATCTCGGAAAGCTGGAGTCCGAGAAGTCTTTCAGCCGCATTCTGCATTACGCCGGGCTCTGTTGAGATACCTACTGTAAATCTTGAAGGTACGTCAATTCTGATGTTCTGACGTGAAAGTGCATTCTTAAGGTCAACCTGAATTGAAATGGGAGTCAGGTCAAGGTATGAATACGCCTGAAATATCGGAACAACGAATTCCGCGCCGCCGTGGATACACTTTGAGTTTCTGTTTGTGCCATCCTTGTTTTTACCGATAGAACCGTAGATAACCATGATCTTGTCGGAAGGACACTTCTTGTATCTTGAGAAGATCCATGCAAGGAAGGAAACAAGTATAATTACTATTGCGCCAATAAGAAAAATTACTTCTTGAGTCATTTGTTTTTCCTCCAAATAAAAAATTTAATTAATACAAAACTGATATCAGTTTATATTTATACGTTTTGTTTACTTGCGCTTTACCACAAGTGTTGTTTTGCCGCTGAGTCCGATTACGGTAACCTCGCTTCCCGTGGGAATTGGTGTGCCTTCGTCCGTAACCGCTTCTCTTTCGGAATATACGCCTTGAAGCATGATATGTACCTTGCCAAGTCCCGATCTTTCAGCAGGGATCACAAGCTGAACTCTGCCGGAAACACCCAGAGCATTTTTGTTGTCCGTTGTTCCGTCGCTTCGAAGCTTCATGACCCATCTTACAAGCAGTGCAAGTAAGAACATCATTGCAAGACCGCAAAGCGTTGAAACAAGTATCGTCCATGCAAGAGAGAGTCCTCCGTTGTATGCAACCACACCAACCCAACCGAATACGGTAAAGAAAGCCATTATACCTCTTACGGAGAAAATTCGAAGTCCGTCAAGTCCCGAAATATCATCGGCATCGGGGATATCACCATCTCCGTATATTCCGTCCGAGGAATCACCGTCGGGCATATCAATATCCCCGTCTGCATCAGCACCTGAATCCCCTCCAAAGCCTATAAACATTAAGATCGTCTGTATGAGCGTTATCAGCGTAGTAGGCAACGCTATACACGCAAACACTTGGGATACAAGTCCAAGTGAATTCCACCATTCAATAAAAAACATTTCCATCTTCCTTTCTTACTTAATAAAGTGCGGTAAGCATTTGGTCTGCAGTTTGTCTGAACTGCGTAGCAAAGTGTCCGTAGATCATTACCTGAAGAATTTGCTCAAGCTTCTTTTTGGCACCCGGAATCGGTTCTACATAATCCTCAACCGCTCGCCTTGCACTCTCAGCAACAGTATCGGGACGAAGTATATCAATATCTCCCCCCGCGATCATATCTACGTAACGATGATAAAGCTCATCATCTGAAATAAGATCGTCAGTTTCGTCCTCAAGCTCTCCTCCGATAACCTTGATCAGATTGCATATCTTGTCTATCTGCAACGACTCTCTCAACATATTTATTATTACGATCCTCGCAAATTGACTTTTTGAATAAACTCTTTTTTTGGGAGACGTCAAAAATCCTCTTTTTACCCAGTTTTGTACAACGTATGGCTCAAGTCCCGTCATAACCGAAACCTGTGAAAGTGTTATACCCCCTGTTGCGAAGATACCGTCAAAAAGAATTTTTGAACTTCCCTTTTCAATGATTTTAACTTCTATGGTCGTTCCCGGAAACAATTTCGACATCCTATCACCTCCATTCGAGTCTTTTCTTCTGTGTCTTAATTGTAGCACATGGTCGCGTGATTGTCAAGAGAGTTGGAGTGATTTTTGTTGATTCTGCGTTATGCACAAATCTATCCCGCGTTTTTTGTAAACCTTAAACAAAACAAGTTATTGACAATAACATAATCAAACAAACTTCTGTCGCAAAACATTTTAAAACATCTCATTTAATATTTTTTTAAAAATTTTTCATATTTTTTTAAAAAAAGCTATTGACAAATGCACTTTAGTGTGGTAATATGCTTTCATAAATTTTGAAAGACTTGTGGAAAGGAGACTATATCATGTTTGCAAAAAGATCCAAGATGATGATGGATATGATGATGCGCATGTCAGCCATGTGTATGTTTTGTTGTGCAAATTATGATAGAGTCCTTGCTTAAATCGCGAAGTCATCAACATCGTCTTTCTTAATGTTGTAATCTTGCGGAGAGTGCGGCTCTCCGCTTTTTATTTGTAAACTCAAAGGAGTTGTGATAAGTTGAACACAATGATAAAAATAGAACACCTTAACAAGACCTACCACCTGAAATCGGGTAACGTAGATGCTGTTAAGGATGTAAACCTCGATATTAAAGAGGGAGAGATATACGGTGTTATCGGTTATTCGGGAGCAGGAAAATCTTCCCTTATCCGATGCGTCAACCTTCTTGAAATACCCGATTCGGGTGCCATCACTGTTGGTGAAGAAAAACTGACTTGGATGGAAAACGATAAAATGAAGGTCATCAAGACCTCGAAGTTAAACAAAGCCCGCCGCGGTATCGGAATGATATTTCAGCACTTCAATCTTCTTGACAGAAGCACGGTGTTCGACAACGTGGCATATCCCCTGAAGCATTCGGGAATGTCAAAATCCGAAATTTCCCAAAGAGTCAAGGAGCTTTTGGAGCTTGTGGACCTTACGGATAAGATCGACGTTTATCCCTCCCAGCTTTCCGGCGGACAGAAGCAG
>JAZQRT010000081.1:0-15866 GCA_045629725.1 Eubacteriales bacterium
CCCGCAAGTCCGTTCTTCACAAAATAAGCCTGTAAATTTACGACGTCCTCTCTGAATTTCCCAAGAGTAACGCCCCTCTCATCGCCCTTTCTTGTAAACCAAGATATTCCGGGCTGATCCTCTCTTCCCTCCGGAAGAGCCTGTATCATATCCTTGAACCGTGTATAGTATTCAACTTCATTAAGTGGATATTTCTTCACTTCTATCCCTCCTGTACATTAAGATGGGGGTACAAAAGGTTGTTGAAGCCTTCTACTCCTACTTTATCTATAAAGGAAAGAAACGCAGAAACCACCTCGCCGTCAAACTGTGTTGCAACACCGTTTTTAAGCTCTGAAATTGCTTTTTCGATTCCAAGTCCTTTTCTGTATGTACGGTTTGACACCATCGCATCAAAGGAATCCGCAACAGCTATCACTCTTGCTCCCATGCAGATCTCATCACCGGAAAGTCCCTCGGGATATCCCCCTCCGCCGACTCTTTCATGATGCTGCTTAACTATGGGCAGAAGCTCCTTGAATGGAGTGTAAGTGCTTAATATCTTTTCTCCATTGCCGGGATGCTTCTTGATCTCACCATACTCCTCATCCGTAAGCGGTCCGTTTTTAAGAAGTATTGCATCAGGGACACCTACTTTCCCGATATCATGGAAAAGTCCTGCGGTTCTGATCATTTCGATCTCCTTGCTGTCAAGCCCCATTTGCTCGGCTATGATACCTGCAAGCTTTGATACTCTTTCGGAATGTCCTTTGGTTTCACAGTCCCTCGTTTCAACAACATATCTGAGCGTTTCAATAGTCTGCATATACGCTTTAGAGATATCCTCTTGATATGAGCGTATCGCTCTGAGCTGCTTGATGGACTTTACACATGATTCTACCCAGAGCTCAAGCTGATCAAATCTGTCATCCTTTTCATAATAGCCTTGAATGTCAAGCTGTCTGATTGTCTTGATGGGAGGAGCCATACTCTTATGTCCTGTCAGAAGAACGATAAAAATATCCTTGTTAAATTTACGTATCTCCTCTACCACCTGATCTCCACAAATAGGTGTCATTAAAAAATCCAAAAGCATTATGTCATAATTTCCCTCACGAACCTTTTCGATTGCATTTACGGGATTGTTTTCAATATCGACCTCATAGCCCGAGCGCTCAAAATAATCTTTAATTGTTGAGGTAATAATCGGATCGTCATCAACTGTTAAAATAGATATCTGCGCCGGCGCTATTGCCTTACTTCTTCTCATTTTATTTAACCTCGTTTACGGTCTTCCTTTGAATATGGACAAATTCAAGAGGAATGGATATACCAAAGGTACACCCCTTGTCCTCATTATTTTTTGCCCACATTTCACCATTGAACTTTCCTCTGATCACGGCATTTGATATATACAAGCCAAGTCCCGTTCCCATTGTACCCTTATTGGTTACCATGGATTTAAAAAGCTTACGCAAAACGTTTTCGCTTATTCCCGTTCCGCTATCCCTGACAAGAATGTTCAGCTTTTCATTATCGCGACATACCTGTATCTGTATTTCTCCGCCGCCAACCTGTTTTTGTGAATATATTGCGTTTGTTAAAAGATTTCCAATTACCTGTACCATATTATTGATATCACCCTTGAGTGAAATTTCTTCGTTTTCATCATGGATGATATTCAATCTGCAGCCGCTATTCAAAAGCTCATGCCTCATCAAAAGCAGACTTCGCTTAAGCATCTGATCGATAGTAAAGGTAATTTTTTCATCTGTTTCGATATTCGTCGCCTGTCCTTTTATGGCAGTGATGATATCAGACATATACGCTGTTGATTCCTTCACCTTCTTGAACCAATCGCGCATATCGGAATATATCTCAATATAATCTTCCTTTGTAACGTTTTCGTCATCAAGACTCTCAATGCATTCATCAACAAGTGCTTCTGTTGCATTTATACATCCCGAAATACTCATAATTGGAGTTTTAAGGTTATGAGCAAGGCCTCCGATCATCTGACCAAGGAATGCAAATCTCTCCTGCTCCAACAACCTTTCCTGGCTATCCTGAAGACGCTTCATACTCTCTCTGAGCTGAGTTATGTCCTTGAACATTATTACAAATCCCGAAATCTTGCTGTTGATCTCCAAGGGTGAGGTATCAACAACAAAATATTTTTTAACGGTTTTTTCGTCATTTGTAAAGGTCATGGACTGCTCATATGATATAAAAGTCTGCCCCTGCCTGCTTGATTCCAATGCTGAAAGCATATTATAAACAGGTGTTCTTTGGTTTGCATCCTCTTGCTTTACACAATCAATCAACCTTTTGTTTACGGTGATCCCGTATTTTTTTGCAAAAAGTTCGTCAAAGCTTGAATTGTATTTAATTACAACTCCTGATTCACTCAGCACGACATAACTATCCGAAATTGCATTAAGGATATGCTGGTCCGCAATAGGCCTGATATCCAACACATGCAGTCGGAATATCGCATAAGCGTTCAACGCAAGCGTAACCATAAAGCTCAAAGGCGTTGCTGTAATTGGGAATTCCTTATCACTGAATGTGGACATTGCACTTACGATTACAGGAACAAGTCCTCCGAGGGAAAGTATTACAAACTGTCCCCAAAACAAAGAGTTCTTATTCTTGTATCCGAAAACTATCATATAAATGATAGCGCCCACAAGGAATATATAGCTTGTAAGTCCGCTTACAAATATGTACGGTCCAAAAACTATCTCGCTTTTTATAAGCGAAAATTCCTCATAGTATAAGTGGTGAAGTGGGTTTGTCCATGCTACCGCGATCGTTATCGCCGGCAGAATGAATATCATCTTCATCCACTTTTTAAGTCTTTCAATTCCGCTGACAAAGGTTACTGCTATGCACATATATAGCGGTGCGCACAATGCTCCTCCCGGTTGCATCAAGCAATCAAGAACATACATCGTCTGTGTATTTTGCGCAGGAACATACCTCATTACAATAAGAGGTATGATCCATGAGCAATATGCCGCCGCCAAGCCCAAAAACAGCTTATTCAAAAGTTGTCTTTCCTTCTGCGCTTTTTTGCTCCAAATAAAAAACACTAACAAAATGAAGATTGCAGAAATAAAGATAACAACAGACAGGTCTGATACCATTTGGTTATTCCCCTTTTCTGAATTCTTTTAGTACGGTTTCAAGTGATATTTCCGGCATCACGAAGCCATTTGACTCCAATTCCGACAAAGTTATATCATTTTTAACCGAAATACTTTCTTGTGTATTGTTCATCATTCTCCAATTGTTCATCACAAGCGCCATAAGCTCTCTTCCAAGCTTATCTGCATTCTGACGGAATTTCTCTGCAAATATGTCTGAATCCGCAAGAATAAATCCATCATCCGCCGCCTGCATGATCTGAGCAAACGACGGTGGGTTACCGTTCATTATATGGTAAACCCTTTCTTTGCCATCTCTAAGCATCAACACCTGACGGGCGCAGATGTCAATTGGCATAAGATCAAGTTTTATTTGTGACGCATCAATCGGAGCTGCTCCGATCTTCAAAAATCCCTTTACGAACAGATAAAAGGCATTTGTATTCGGATTGATCTGGAATTTTCCGTCACTTGCTCTTCCCACAAGTCTTCCAAGTCTGAAAATCTTTGCATCAAGACCTTCCTTTATAGCCTGATTTACTCGCTCCTCTGCAAGAAACTTACTCTTTATATATATATTTCTCTCCCAGATCTGACCAATATCAAGATCTCTTTCCGTAAAATCTACCGGTGAAGAACCATATTTCATCGTATCTCCGCTTACACTGCACGTAGAAATATGGTAAAGTGTTGCTCTGCATTTCTTTGCAAAATCAATCACTCTTTGTGTACCGCCCAGATTAACGTTCATATATTCCTCTTCATTGGAAGAATAATGACTTACATCTGCGGCACAGTGATATATTTGCCCGACTCTTGTGCAAAGCTCGTCAAGCTTATCTCCTTGGATACCAAGCCCTTCCTTTGAAACGTCTCCCTCGACAACCGTGATACGCTTCATAAGCTGCTCGGCTTCGTTGGACCCAAAATAGTATTCCAATCTTTCCTTAAGACGCTGTACGCTTCCGTCTCTCATAAGACATATAATTCCACAGCTATCTTCAGAAGCTAATTCCCTTACAAGATGAGCTCCGAAAAAACCCGTTGCTCCCGTAACAAAAGCATCCTTGCCGACATTTTGCTCCTCGTCTGCCATACTGTTAGCCATAAGTATCTGCGACTGCTTCAATGCAGTTGGATTTTCATAAAACTCCGTAAGGGACATTTCAAGCTTGTCATTGTAGTAATAGCTTAACACGCTGAGTGCCGCCATTGACTTTCCGCCCTTATTATCAAAGAACGATGCCTCGGGATCTGTTACCTCATACCCAAGCACCCTGCTCCAGACACTAAGTACGTATTCAACGCTTCCGAGAGTGTGCATTTGGGGTGACGGTTGATCTTCACAATTATGGAGATCATTCTTCAATCCGCCTAACGTATCCACTTCGTTTGCCATTTTTATAAGTGTTTGTACGTCTGTTTTATTTGTTGACGTCAACGGCATATCGGGAAGCTTGTATATTCTTGAAGGGATCATATACGGTGCAAGCTCCTTGGATATCTTGGATAATATCTCTTCCTTTGAAGGATCACTTTCATCGCAAACCGCGAATGCGCAAAGTTCCAAGGATCCGTCACTTGACTTGAGAGCTACCACGGCAGCCTGACGAACACCAGCCACTCTCTCCATTGCACCGCTGATTTCTGTAAGCTCAACTCTTTGTCCGTTAAGCTTTATCTGCGTATCACGGCGTCCGATATAATCGAACCTTCCGTCAAGACGCATTCTTACGATATCACCTGTGCGATACATTTTTTCACCGCTAAAATATATATCATCTACAAATGAGCTTTCCGTAAGCTCAGGATTTGAAATATAACCTGCTGACAAGCACTCACCTGCAACGTAAAGCTCTCCAACTCCCGTGGGGATCACAGGTCTTCTTTCCTCGTCAAGAACATACGTACGAGTATTCTGAAGAGGCGCGCCAATGGTTATATGCTCTCCCTTTTTGAGATGGCACATGGTTGTGAAAACGGTCGCCTCCGTGGGGCCGTACATATTCATCAATATTCCATCACTATGCTCGTAGAATTTATTGAGAAGATTCTGTGTTACGACCTCTCCGCCGAGAAGCACTATATTTATATACTTGGCTGCCTTGCAAAAAGCATCGTTTCCAAGACACATCCAAAGTCTTGAGGGTGTCATTTCAAACACACCTGTTTTATATTTTTCAATCAGCTCTGCAAGCTTCCAAGGAAGCATCATTTCTTCCTCATCCGCAAGAACCACCTGTCTTCCAAGCGCAAGAGCTATCACGGTCTCAACTATAAAGCAATCAAAAACCGAATTTGTTGAGCAAAGAACTCTTCCCTCAACTCCTTCAAGAAGGCTCTTCATTTGCGAATACAGATTTGAAACAGAACGGTGACGAAGCATTACTCCTTTGGGCTTTCCCGTTGAACCCGATGTAAAAATAATGTTAGCAAGATAATCATCACCAACAACGGCGTCCTCAAAATCCTCTTTGAGTCCCTGAGGGATCTCAAAGCAAGGACACGGCATTGAGCTCATATCAACTTCATCGGGTACACTGTCAAACAAAAGAACCGAAGCCCCCGAGCATTCCGCCATATACCGGATCCTTCCCTGCGGGAAATTCTTGAGCATGAACATGAAGGTTGCCCCCACCTTCAATACACCGTACATTGCCGCGAGCATATCCGGCGTTCTGTTTAGGTAAAGCGCAACACAAGATCCCGCTTTTACACCCTTTTCCTCAAGGAATGCCGCAATCGCCGAGGCGCGCTTTTCAAGAGTTGAAAAGCTTATTTCCTTACCGTGATATATGATCGCAGTTTCGTCTGCCATGGACTGCGCCTTGCTCTTAAGTATTTTATGTATCGGTCGGTTTACAAATGGCGTTACCCTGAAATTAGGCTCGTCAATATATTTTTCCTTATCAGCAGGTCCGATAAGAGAAAGTGCATTAATACTCTTGTTCTTATTCTTGATGATCTGCTTGATGATCTGCTCCATGCATCTGCCGTAAAACTCGACAGTTTCGTGAGCAAACAATGCACTTGAATACGAAAATCTTAGCTGATGTCCCTTAATTCCCTTTGCAAGTTCAAGTATCATATCCATCTTGACACATCCTGTGGGAATGGCTCTGAAGATCATTTTTTCTCCGTCAAAGCTGAGTGCGTTTTCATCAACGGGGCTTTGAGTGATCATTACCTTATAAAGAGAGTTCTGCTCCGATCTTGAAAGACCAAGAGCTGAAATGATATCCTCAAGAGCTACCTCTTGGTTGTCAAGCATTTCCATGACCTCGGTCTTGATCTGCGCCAAAAGCTCAGAGGGTGTCTTTTGCATATCAATCTTTATTCTCAAGGGTAAGGTATTTATGAAAGGACCGCAGATATTTTCGCTCTGTGGTGCGAGTCTGTTTGCAACAGGTGTGCCGATGACCATATCACGATTACCCGTCAATGCAGACAACAACATTCCGTAGGCGCAAAGAAACAACACGTATTCACTGTATCCGCTTTCCTTGCAAAATTCAGCAACCAAGCTTGACGTTGCCGCCGAAAGATCAAAAGCAAGGTCCCTTCCCTTGTAGTCAAACTTCTTGGGTCTTATAAAATCGCCTTGGATATCCATAACCTGCGGCATATCCTTAAGCTTATTCACCCAATATTCAAGGGATTTTTTGTACTGCTCACGATTTTCCTCGCTCCTTGTGTAAACGTAGTCGTAAAAATCCCACTTAATGTCAAGTTCCAATGAGCGGTATGCCTTATCCAGTCTTTGAAGAACTACGGGGGTAGTTATTCCGTCGCCAACGATATGATGCCCGTCTATGAACAGATACCATTTTCCAAGCTCCTCGCATTTCCAAACGCCGCCTCTGAGAAGGGGGGCATGGGAAAGGTCGAAGGGTCTTAAGAATTTATCCGAAGCCTCCTCAAAGCTTTCGGCAGATAATACCTCAAGCTCAAAGGGAGCCTCTTGCTTTACAACCGCATAAATTCCGCCGTCAATAAATTCAAAGCACGTGCGGAATATCGCATCACTTGAAATAAGCGTTTCAAATGACTTTTGCAGCTTTTTTACATCCGGCTCTTTTTCAAGCAAAAAAGCTCCCGGCATATTGTATACGCATCCCTCAGGATCAAGCATTGATTGAACGTATATTCCCTGCTGGATCGGTGTGAGGGCATATTTTGACAAACGAGGAGATTTTTTCAAATTTCCGTTTTCGCTTGTTCGGGAAATAATGGGGCTATTTATCCCAAGCCTTGAATCAACAATCTCAGCAAGTCTCAGGACGTTGCGACAAGCATTAAGATCTTCCACACGAAGCTTGACTCCAAGCTCCTCCTCGATCTTAATTATACAGGAAAGTGCATTGAGGGACGTTACTCCCTGAATGAAAAAATCCTGCTCTGCACTGAAGTTTTCATATCCGAGAACCTCGGAGAATATTTCGACGATCTTCAATGCACTTTGTGTAAGCTCCAAGTCATATCCGCCGCTCTGCGGTATAGGAAGAAGCTTTTCGTTTATTTTACCATTTGCGGTGGTTTCAAATTTTTCCACCTTCATAAAGAACACGGGGATCATATACTGAGGCAGATACGTAGCTGTATGTGCCAACAGATCTGCTGTTTTTATTTCCTTTTCACAGGTATAGTACGCTCCAATTACCCGCTCATTTCCAACTTCACACAGCTTTACATGGGCAGACATTACTCCCGGATAGGATTCGATACAGCTTGCAATCTCCTGAAGCTCAATTCTAAGTCCGCGAAGCTTGATCTGTCTATCTGCTCGTCCTGTTAAGACAAGCTCTCCACCCTTGGTCCAATAAGCCATATCGCCCGTATCATAAATCATATCGTCACTGATAAAGGGATTGTCCATAAATGACTTCTGTGTAAGCTCAGGACGATTTCTGTATCCGCGTCCCACGCATTTTCCGCCAATGAAAAGTTTTCCGTTTCCTCCGATGGGCAACGGATTCATCCACTGGTCAAGAACATAAAGCTTACAGTTGCCCATAGGAGATCCGATGGTGATCTTATCCGTTTGCGATATTTCCTTCATGCTTACCGCAACCGTTGTTTCCGATGGTCCGTACTGGTTATATATTCTCGCACCTGTACACGTTTTGAGTTTCTTTAAAAGCTCGGTCGGGAAGTTTTCTCCGCCGCATACAATGCTCTCCATCCTCCAAAGAGTTTTTTTGAAGACGCTGCTTTGCATCAGTGAGCTAAGACGGGATGGAGTGATGGAAAAGAAATCAACTGCATAGCTGTTCATCAGACAAGCAATACGCTCAGGTGAATCAATCTCGCTTTCAAGAGGAAGTACTATGGTCCTTCCGTTTAAAAGCGCAACGATGCTCTCAAGCATAAATGCATCAAATCCTACGTTGCAAACCGAAAGCACTGCTCCGTGACCGTACACCCCGGACATTTCCTGTGCAAGGTTGAGAAGATTTCTGTGAGTGATCTCAACACCCTTGGGCTCTCCCGTGCTACCCGAGGTATATACCACATAAGCAAGTTTTTCGTTCCAAGGTGTTTGATCGTTGACAGATACACCATGAAGACTGTATCCGACATTCTCTACGTCCTCATCAGTTATGATGGGAAGTGCTACGTCCAAAAGACGTACCTTTCCTTTTTCATCTGTAATAATCGCAGCTGCACCGCTCTGCTCAAGTATTGTTTTTATTCTTTCGGTAGGCAATGTCTCTGACAAAAGCATATATGCTCCGCCCGATTCAAGAGTTCCTACCATTGCCGCAAAAAGCTCAAATCCTCTTGGCAACAGTATTGCAACAAGAGGCTCGGGACCGAGATTTGATGAACTGATCACCGAGCTATATCTTGTGCTTTGATGGAACAGTGCACCATAGGTCATTCTCTCACCGTTTCTTATCAGCGCCGCGCGGTTAAGATGACGGGCATTATTCTCAATCAATGCCTGATATACCGATCTTTCCTGTATGTATTTATCGGTATCGTTAAATTTATAAAGAAGCTCTTCCTTCTGCTCTAAGGAAAGAATATTGAGCTTATATATAGGTCTGTCCGGCTCAGAAAGAGCCTCCTCAAGTATACGGCAAAGATTGTTATGCAGCTCAATTATTTCTGTTTCTGTGAAAAACTGAGCCAAATAGTCATAATCCACTGCATACTGAGTATGATTTTTTAAATTTGTGAGATGAATTGTCAGCTGCTCCGCTTGATATCCGCAATAATGCCAACGTCCGCTGAGAGATACCGAGGCATCACGACTCTCGTATATCTTACTATCCTGATACGAAAGAGCAATATTAAAAAGTCTTCCCTCGCAACCTGCAAGCTCAACTATCTTGGTGAAGGGATATCTTTGATGTCTGAGCATCTCATACCAACTGTCCGCAAGCTCCTCGTTGAAGCGCTCAAGAGTCCATTCGTCATTTATCTCATTATAGAACGGAAGCGTTGTTACGAACATTCCCGTACTTTGCTTGAATTCATAATTGGTTCTGTTAAAAATAGGCACACCTATTGTGAAATTAGATTCTCCGCCGTTTCTTTTGAAATATATCGCAAGAGCCATATAAAATACAGCAAAGGGCGCAACTCTGTTTTTCATACAGAAGGTATATATTGCATGGTTAAGCACCTGAGGCAGATCGAAGCTCATTCTTCTTCCCACAGGGCTTATTACCGCGCTGTTTACAGATTTGAGAACGGAGGGTTCTCCCGCCTTGGACATGATATCACGCCAATACATCTCATCCTTTAAAAATGCCTTCGATGCAAAATATTCCTGCTCCTCCAAAACGTGGAGCTCATAGTCGGGAGCTTCGGGAAGATCGGGTTGCTTTCCTGCAAGAAGATCAAGATATGTTTTTCCTATCTTGTTGCAAAGCATTATCTGCGACCAACCGTCCGCAATGATATGATGAAGCTTTACAAGTATTCCTCCACTATTCTCGGAATCTCTGAAAAGTATAAAACGGTAAAGCGGACCATCATACAAGGATATGAGCTCGCGTGTTACTGCATTTTCCCAGCTTTCTATTCCATCCTTGGAGGTGTTTGTAAAATCATAAACAGGAAATTCCTCTTTTACAAAGTCAGCATGATACTGCATTACCTGTCCGTCAACCTGACAAAGTCTTGTTCTTAAGGACGAATCGCTCTCAATAACAAGATTTATACTCCTTTGAAGCATAGGAAAATCTATACGTCCAGTAAGACGAACCGTGGTACTTATATTGTTTACCGAGGTTCCCGACAACGTACGTTCAAGATTTAATATATTCAATTGACTCAGTGATAATGGAAATTTCTTATTATCCGATCCATTGAACATCATAGGTGTACTCCCTTTTTATATTATCAAAAATTATTGGATTTTTTTAACCTTTAAGCGTTATTGCTCTCTTCAAGCATGTATCTGTTTCCGCCAAGTTTCTTGGAACGATACATTGCCTTGTCTGCCAAAAGAAAGAGCGCATTATAGTTGGTTGCATGTATGGGACACATTGCAGCTCCGACAGAGCAGCTCATCATCTCATCCCGCATGCTGTCAAATTTCATTTCATTAAAAGCGTTTACGATTTGAAGACATCTTTGACGAACTATCCCAACGTCACTTACATCCTTCATCAAAACAAGGAATTCATCTCCACCGATCCTTCCAACTATATCGTTGGCTCTGAAAAGCTTTTTTATCGTTGCTGCGGCACAGATCATTACCTCATCTCCGACCATATGTCCGTATCTGTCATTGATACGCTTAAAGCTGTCAACATCTATCACCATTACAGCACAATTTTTGTTTTCTCCCGAAAGATATTCCTCCGAAAGCCTTCTGGTCGTTCCCGCATTCAATATACGTGTCAAGGAATCCTGCTCATTTGTTTTTTGAAGAGTGTTTACGATGCTCTCAGCCTTTTTGATTTTTTCCTGATATGTATGGATCCGATGCACCATCTGACAAAAGTATTTGTCCGCCTTCAATGCTGCACCGTAAAACTTCTTATTTTCTTCCGCTTCCGAAAACGCCATAACGTTTATGAAATAGCATCTTCCGACTCCCGACTTGTCTAAAAATGTCACAAGCTGCTCTATCTCGCCGTGGGAAGCAATCTGTGCTTTCAAACTATCAAGGACATTTTCTTTATCCTCTCCGGTAAGTATATCCTCCAGCTCTCTGCCCGTTATCTCCCCCTCACTGTATCCCAACGAGGAAGCAAGTTCCTTGCATTCTCCAAACAATATACGTCCTTCATCAACAAAAAGCTCAAATCCGATAAACATTGTCGGATTTATTCTTCTTGACTCTCTCTTCTCCATGTAAAATTCTCCTTTTCGTCAGGTTGAATGGGAAATACCTCGTAACGAAGCTCCGCATCCAATCTTGAGTACTTTTGATAGTATGCTTTTATGATCCTTTCGCATACCATACAGCTATTTTCGTAATTTGCTCGTGGCAACATGATCACGTACTGGGAAGCACTGCATCTTGCCGCAGAATCTCCTCGTCTCATTGAGCAACGTATCGTATCCTGAAGATTTGTCTGAAGCTTTTCCCAACGCTTTGAATCGTGCTCGTTGACCTTCTTTCCCTTCATTGAAATAAGTGCAAGGTGCACTGCCATTCCGCTTCTAAGAACTGATCTTGCCGTGGAATAATATAAAACTCGGAAAAAATCATATTCGCAAATAAGTGCTCCGGGATATGAATTTTCCTCCTTAAGCTGCTCTTGAAGCATCTCAACCGAGATCTCAAAATCATTACTGCTCTTTATTGCCTCATAATAAATAAACCTTGTTTCCTCAGAGGGAATGATTCCAAGCTCGGAAAGGAGTCTGTCGCTGAGCTTTCTGTATACCTCAACTGCCTTTTTATGCTCCTTGATCGCAATAAGTGATCTCATCCAATAGCAGTGTATACCCTCGTGGAAAGGCTCAATAGCTGCCGCAACTCTACAGAAGTTGATGACATCCTGATATCTTTCTCTTTCAAGAAGCATGGGCAAAGCCTCTAAAAGCTTTGAAATGTAAATGTTGTGATAATACGTAGATATCGGTATTACCCAAAGCTCCGAGGACAAGCGTGACAAAAATCCGCCCTTGTAAAGCGAAAGAAGCTGAATGATATCCTCAAGATCATCCTCCTCTGAATTTGACATTTTAACACAAAGGGAATTAAACTGTTCAAAATCTATCTGAACAGGATACTCCTCATTCCATATGTATCCGTAATTGCGATAAAGTATGAGCTGCTTTCCTGCACCGTCCCAAAGCTTATCAAGCTCCGCTCTCAATCTATAAAACAGCGTTTTTAAGGCACTTGCAGAATTCAGTTCTCTTTCATCCTCCGTCCACAAAAGATCAAGAAGCTCTCCTGTTTTTACAACTCTCTTGCGATGATATAACAAATATGCCAAAAGGAGCCACGGCTTTTTTGATCTGTTGTCACTGTCGCCTACGCTGACACTGTCCGTGCTTATTGAGAATTCACCGAACATATTTATCTTTAATTCGTTCATAATTCACCGTTCCTTTAATCTTATGTTTTTAAAATATTTTATAAAAAAGTGCTCTCGTGCACCGAAAGTTTCCTCTACGGTCACAGACTTTTGGCATTTGTGCCATCTATTCAATATATTATAACATATTATGTGACTTTTTTCAAGTGCTTTTTTGATATATTTTGTTATATTTAACAATATATTAAATAAATTTATCAATTAATGTAGTTAAAATGTTTTTCTATTGACTTTTTTGTCGATTTATGGTATCATTAATTGATTATTAAAACAAAAGAGGAGCTTTGCTCATGAAAAAAAATACAATATACCTGATTATAATTTTGGTATTGGGCATTGTATATTTATCCATCTCCATATCACAAATATTTATAAATAATTCCGTATCGAAGCTTACGGGTACACTTGATGAAATACCTCAAACTGTAATTGAGGGCGGTTCGGTTGCCGATCCCGGCGTACCATCAAGCACAAGCACCGATGCACCTGTCAGCACTATTCCCACCGATACGCTCCCAGCACTCACTCCTGCCGTTACACCGACACCGGACACTACTCCCGTTACGGAAATAACACCTACACCCACCATCTCACCCGAGGATACCGAGTGTAATCACATCATGGATAATGAATGGACAAGCGTTGACGGAACTCATTTTCACCGTTGTACAGTTGAAGGTTGCAACTACACCGATGAACCGGAAATTTGCTCAGGTGGAAACGCAAGCTGTACAGAGAAAGCAATTTGCTCAAAATGCAACTCACCCTACGGCGATCTTTCCGATCACATATGGAGTGAAAATTTTGCATATTGTGACGCTTCCGGTCACTCAAGGGTATGTATAACACCGAATTGCAGTGCTCATAGCGCCATGGAGATCCATATACCCGGAGAAGATGCAACTCAAACCACTCCACAGCTTTGTACCGTTTGCTCTTATCAGATCACCGCTCCACTCGGACATACTCACAACATTACCAAAATCGAAAAAACAGATCCCGACTGTACCAAACACGGAAATATTGAATATTACATTTGCAGCGGCTGCGATGGCAAATACTTTGATAAAGAAGCCAACGAAAAGATTGCCAACGACTCTGAAATTATCATTTCTCCCGTGGGTCACGATCTTACTCCCGCAACCTGCTCAAATCCCGAAAAATGTAAAAATTGTAATTATACCGTAGGCACTGCCCTTTCACACAAAGCGGGTACAAAACTGTACTCCGATAAAAATTACCACTGGAACAAATGCACTCATTGTGATTCAAAAATAAACAAGGAGCCTCATTGTCCGGGAAAAGAGGCTACCGAAACAACTCCTCAAACATGTACCGAGTGCGGATACGTTATCAATGACGTTATCGTACATACTCATAAATATTCAACCGAATTGAAATACGATTCAGAATATCACTGGAGGGAATGCACATGCTCCGAGAAGAAGGATTATGCTCAGCATTTTGATGATAACTCAGATAAAAAATGCGATATATGCACTTACCCCATGCCGACTCCCGAACCAAGCGATACCGAGGTACCCGAAACAACGACACCCTCAGACACTATAATCCAAGAGGGTGATAAGCTTGAGGATATCTTGAAGCCCGCGCAGATCACTCTTTTACGTCCCGTTGCATCAGGAGTTCTAACAAAGAAATCCTCAAACGCCATTATCGACTATTCAAATTACACCGACGGATACGTTATGGTCAAATTTACCGTTGATATCGATGTTAGGCTAAAGGTTCAGGTCCACGGACCCACCACTACATATACATATGATATTGAGCCCTTTGAATGGAACGTCTTTCCGCTGTCAGACGGTAACGGACAGTATCGCGTCAAGGTTTTAAAGAATCTTGAAGGAACACGCTATATCTCAGTGCTTTCTCTTACCTTTGATGCAGAGCTTAAGGATGAATTTGCTCCTTTCCTTCGCCCCAACCAATACGTTAATTACGAAAATGCAACCAATACAATGAACAAAGCTGCCGAGCTTTGCACAGGTAAAACCGATACTCTTGACAAGGTTGCTGCCATCTACTCCTACGTTGTTAATACCTTGAGCTATGACTATAAAAAAGCCGCAACAGTTCAAAGCGGATATCTGCCCGATCTTGATCAGGTCCTTGCTGCCAAAAAAGGAATCTGCTTTGATTATGCTTCGCTTATGACAGGTATGCTCCGCACTCAAAACATCGCCTGCAAGCTCATTGTCGGATATGCTGACGAGGGTTACCATGCTTGGATCAGTGTTTGGACAAGCGACAAGGGCTGGGTTGATGGCGCAATATTCTTTGACGGTATCAAATGGCAGCTCATGGATCCCACCTTTGTTTCCGTTGGCGGAAACAGCGCGATGGATGGAGTTGTTTACACCACAAAATACGTTTATTAAACCTTACGGAAAGGTAAAATTATGAAAAAAATTGAACTGACCAATTCTGCAAATTCCGATTTTTTCAACAAACTCGGACTACTCATTACCTCCGGCGTTACTCTTTGCGATGGACTTCTTATACTTGCTGATGAAGAAACGGACAAGACCTACTCTGCTTTTTTAAAGCAGATCTATGAATCCATGGATCAAAGCGGTTCTTTTGCCGATGCTTTGGCGCTTACAGGAGCTTTCCCCAATCATATAACGGGACTTATTTCCGTTTCAGAACAGGTCGGTCATTTAGAAGAGACCTTTTACAGCTTATCCAGATACTACGATAATAAGGAAAAGATGAGCCGCAGTATCCGTAATTCACTGACCTATCCTTCAATTCTACTCCTTGTTATGCTCATTGTGATCGTTGTTTTACTGACCAAGGTTTTGCCGATCTTTCAAGACGTATATGCTTCCTTGGGTGGATCTCTTACCGGAATTGCCGGCGGACTTCTTGAGTTTGGAAGAATTTTGAATCAAAGTCTGCCCATCATCAGTATTGTGCTTGGCGCCGCTGTGATAATTCCTTGTGTAATTTTTCTGATTCCCGCTACGTCCCAAGCCACAAAAAATCTCTTTTCAAAATTGTTCGGTGATAAAGGAATTCAGAAAAAACTGAATAACGCTCGTTTTGCAGACGCTCTTTCAATAGCCTTTTCAAGCGGTATTCCCCTTGATGAGTGTATTGATCACGCAGCGGAGCTTCTTAAAGATAATAAACCCGCTTATCAACGAATTTGCAAATGTAAGGAACTTATCGAAGAAGGATATGAGTTTACCGACGCTCT
>JAZQRT010000082.1:0-9373 GCA_045629725.1 Eubacteriales bacterium
TACCGTGAGTGGTATCCGCACCCGCCATGGAGTCAATTCCAAATCCGATATATCTCGGTATCAAAAGTGACGCCGCAACCGAAAGAAGCGCGGGTATCAGTGAAATAATTATTGCAGGAATGTACTTTTTCAAGTATTTAATTATTGTTTTCATAGTATTTGAGGTTTTTTTCTTCATTTTATTAATCCTCCTTATACTGTGAATCATAAATTTCCTTGTAGACCTCGCAGCTTACAAGAAGCTCTTCGTGTGTGCCGATGCCTACCGCCTCGCCCTTTTCAAGAACGATGATGCGGTCGCAGTCCATTACCGACGAGGTTCTCTGGGATACGGTAAACACAGTCGGATTCCATGGAAGCGCTCTTACAGATGCACGCATTGATGCATCCGTTGCATAGTCAAGAGCCGAGGAGCTGTCATCAAAAATTATTACAGAGGGCTCTCCCACAAGGGCTCTTGCAATCGAAAGACGCTGCTTTTGTCCGCCCGACAAAGCTCCTTCGCTGACAGGGGCATCAAGTCCTCCCTTTTCAAAGACGAAATCATAAGCCTGTGCCGTTTTCAGTGCGCGTATCAGCTCATCATCCTGGGCGCCAAGATCCCTGATTTTCAAATTTTCTCTGATGCTTCCGCGGAATATCTCCGCCTTTTGCATAACGTATCCGATATTTTCTCTGAGAGTCTTGACGGTGTAATCTCCAATAGGACGTCCACCAAGCATTACTCCCCTTGCAGGATAAAGTCCTGCCACAAGATTTACAAGGGTGGTTTTACCCGAGCCTGTTGAACCTATGATGCCGATATGCTCTCCGCTTTTTGCCTTAAAGCTTACGTTTTCAAGAGAATCTCCCATATTGCCGCCATATCTGAAGCTTACACCTTCAAATTCCACCTCAAGAGGTGTGCCTTTTTCGATTTCAGCATCTCCGAGCTTTTCGTCGGGCTTTTCAAGACAGGCTTCAATTCTTGAAGCACTTGCAAACGCCTTTGTCATTGTGATTATAAGATTTGCCATCTTTATAAGCTCAACGAGTATTTGGGAAAGATATCCGTATATCGCCACCATCTCACCCGTTGTCATCTGCCCTGCTGTTATCTTTTCGTTACCGATAAGAAGGGCTGCCACGATGCCAAGATTGATAATTACAAAGGTTATGGGATTTAAAAGCGATGAAAATCCCGCAGCGATCTTCTGACGGTGTAAAAGCTCCTCGCTTTCCTTTTGATATGCCTGTCGCTCGCCTTCCTCAAGGCGGTTAGCTCTGATGACCCTTGCACCCGAGAGATTTTCAAGGGTTGAGGAGAGTATCTTATCCAGCTTTGCCTGTGCCTTTTTGTATAGCGGCACACCGTAAAGCATTATTCCGAACACCACAACACAAAGTATCACGATCAGCGGAACAAAAACCATTGCGACCTCGGCATTTACCGTAAACGCCATTATCGCCGCGCCGAAGACCACAAAGGGCGAACGCAGGAACAAACGAAGGGTAAGGTTTACACCCGTTTGAAGCTGTGCTGTATCCCCTGTCATTCTGTTGAGCATGGCAGTTCTTCCCGTTGAATCTATATCCGAGAAGGACATATTCATAAACTTATCGAAGATAGCCTGTCTTATCCTTGAAGAAAATCCCGTTGCGGCTCTTGCGGAAAAATACTGCGCCGTTACCGAGAAAATGAGTCCCACAAGGGCAAATCCCGCAAGGACAAGCGCCATTTTTACGATATAACCCCTGCCTGCGCCGCCACTGATGCCGTTATCGATCATTGCCTGTACAACAAGGGGCACAAGAAGCTCAAGGCTTGCTTCAAGCAGCTTTAAAAAAGGCGCAAGAACACAATCCCGTCTGTAATTTTTTAGATAAGGTAATAGTTTTTTCAAAATTCTTCTCCTTACATGTTGATAGTGTCTGAAATTGCAAAAGAATATATGAGGACCTTGTCCGGAGCATTACCAAGCATTTTTTCAACCGCTTTTTTATAATACCCCAGCTGATCCTTGTATCTGTCCTTCAAAATTTCTTCAATCTGTTTCCTTGAAGTATTGCGTGAGAACGAATCGGTCTTATAGTCTACAAGTACTATCTTGCCATTTTCATCCTCAAACACACAGTCAATTACACCTTGAACGAACACTTCCTCGTCACAAAGGTGATTTTTTCTTTCCTCATCCTCTGTGAATTCCGATGCAGAAAGCTTGATATTAAAACGTTGCTCTCGGTATATACGCTTTGAGCTTCTGATCTTTTCGAAAAGCTCCGAGGAAAGAAACACTTCAATTCCCGTGCAGTCAATGTCCTTGGCAATATCGGAAGAAATGTAAGCCTTAAGCTTTAATCTTTCTATTTCATTTTCAACCCCGTCACGCATAACTTTTTCAAAATCAAAAAACTGCATAAACAGATGGGTTGCGCTTCCCCTTCTTGCTCCCGTGCTGATTTGAGAATCTTCCATAAATTCGGGAAGAAGGAACTCCTCGTCACCTGTGGTAATCTCACTTTCCTCGGTATCATCAAGTATCGAGGGATGAAGCTTTGATACGGTAAGCTTCGCGGGTATACCAAGTCTGTCCGAAAAGGGATATTCTTTCTTCAAGACCTCAAGACGTTCAAAAGGCAAATCCTCTGACGCCGTCATATCCTCTGCCTCGGTCTTATCCTCAAATGATATCGGTAGTGTGTTGAAGCTCTTTTCATAGGCATCCTCGGGAATTTCCTCAAGGCAAAGAAGCAACCACTCAAGAAAGCTCTTTGCAGAAAATACCTCGTGGGCAGAAAGCGCTTTTCCTACAGGCCGTTCGGATAACTGAGAAGCCTTTTTCTCCGTACACTTTCCTGTGAGAACGAGTTTTTCCTCCGCACGGGTAAGAGCAACGTAGAAAAGACGCATTTCTTCTTCTTTTACAGTCCTCTGTCTTTTCGCCTTTACCGCTCTGTACACAGAGGATTCATGGAGTATTCCTTTTTCTCCGCTTACCGGCAGCACCGCTCCAAAGTCTGGCTCGTATTCATAGGGAGATTTTTTAAAATTGCCGAGATCATCCGTTCCCACGTTCATTCCCTTGTCAATATTATAAAGGAAGCATAGCTTGAACTCAAGTCCCTTTGAGCCGTGAATCGTAAGGATCTTCACGCTGTTTTCATCCCCCTTTGAGGACTTTTCGCTTTTACCCATACCCGCAAGCTTTTCAAGGTATCTTACAAATCCCGAAAGCCCCATGCCGTATCTTTCCTCACAGCTTACCGCCTCGGAATAAATTTTATAGATATCGCCTCTGATGTTGGTACTCTGTGACTGAGATCTACCCTGAGTATATATATTGACGATGTTACTGTCATCTATTATTCTGCGGACCACCTCGGAAAGTCCCATGCTCTTTTCAAGAGCCTTGTGCTCATTCATGAAATCATACGCACTTAAAGCCTTTTCATGAATATCCCTCGGTATTTCCCCTGTGCTATTTTCAATACATTCCATAAGGCTATCCCAAAGGCTTACACCCTCGGCTCGGCGCTTTAATGTCACAAGCTCATCGGTAGTAAATCTGAAAACCTCGGAATGAAGCGCACCCGCAGTATAAATATCCCTATTTGGATTTTCCGTGAAATTCAAAAGACAAAGAAGCATCAATACATGAGGCTTTTTATAATAGTCCTCTTTTTCGTTTGTGCTGATGGGAATATCAAAGCTTCGAAGCGCACCGATAAGCTCCGCAAGCTTGTCGCCTCCGCTTCTTACAAGGATGGCAATATCCGAGGGCTTATATTTTCCGTTGCTTATCTCATTTTTTATTCTTGAAGCAACATAAAGCGCCTCGTCGGAATATGTCTTTTCAACCTCGTTTCCGTCCTCATCAACGGTATTTTTTTTGTTTTCAAAAAGATGTATCTCCACCTTCTCATTTTTTACCGTTTCTCCCTCTTTGGGAACCTTTGAGTGCTTGAGGTCATCCTCCCTCACGTATCCGACCGAAGGATCAGCCGGCATGAGTCGCGAAAATATTGCATTTGAAAATCTTACTATATTTTCATCGGATCTGAAATTTTCGGAAAGGAATATTTTTTCCCCACCGGAGGGAAAGCCTTCCTTTCTGTACTTTGAAAATATCTCGGGACAGGCTCCGCGGAATCCGTAAATGCTCTGCTTTATATCTCCCACTATAAATAAATTTCCATCGCTGATGGCTCTGAATATATCATCCTGCACTCTGTTGGTGTCCTGATATTCATCTACGTACACCGCCTTGAAGCGCTTGGTATATGCCTTTGCGATATCAGTTTTCTCTCCGTTTTCATCAAGGAGAAGTCTGTGTGCCATGCGCTCCATGTCCGTATAGTCAATGAGTCCCCGACGTTTCTTTTCAGCAGAGTATTCACTCTCAAAGCACTCAAGAACCCTATATGTAACGTCTGCAAATTTCACGGTGTTTTCGATATCTGCCTCAAATCCGTCCTTTGAATATTCAGAGGTGATCGTCCCCTTTTTTATTCCGTCGCGGAATTCATCAAAAACACCTTTATAATAATCGTAATTATCGCCCTTAAGGTCATTTCCTCTCGCTCCCTTAAAGTCGGGATATACCGAGTCCCTAAGCACCGCGGCAAAATCGTCTTCCGTTTTCGTTTCAAGAAGATCTGCGGCAATTTTACCCATTTCATAAAAGCGCCGCCCGAAAACCTCGTACGCCTTTGATGTATTTTCATAGCTCTGTGCCTTTTCAACAAGAGCAGATCTATAAAATTCAAGCGCCTCGGTCCTGTTTTCAAGAAGCTTACTGCCCCACAATGAGCTATTGAAATTTTCAAAGGTCAATTTTCCTATCTTTTCCGCTCTGTTTTTTATAAGCTTAACACCCTCAGGCTCGTTCATAAGCTTATCGTAAAGCTTCAAGAACATTGATGCAAAGCCATCGTCACGGTCGGATGTAAGCATATCGGAAAGCTCAATAAATTCTGCATCCTCTTTATACATTCTGTCGATGACACGGTCCATGATCTCGTTTTTGAGTATCTCGCCCTCGTTCTCGTCAATATTACGGGTCTTCGCAGGCAGTCCAAGACGCTCCGAATTCTCTTTTATAAGCTTAAGAGCAAAGCTGTGTATGGTTGATATCTGTGCGCGGTCGATGTTCATTATCTGTCTGAAAAGACGGATGCTTCCCGTTTCTTCGTATGCACGGGAAAGATTTTTTAAAAGCTTTGCTCTTATATCCGAAGCAGATTCCGTATTGAAGCTCACCACTATTATTTCGGAAAGATCATATTCTTCGGCAAGTATACCGCGTTTTATTCTTTCGCAAAGAACGGTTGTCTTTCCCGAGCCCGCTGCTGCGGAAACCAATATGTTTTTTCCCTTTTCACTGATGGCTTTTTCCTGTGAGTCGGTAAATTTCATGCTTCTTTGTCCTTTCAGTTTTTTTCTGCTTGATCTTTTTCAATTCGGCAAACGGGATACATTCTGCAATAAGCACATGTCTCATCATCTGCACACTGCGGTATCATGCACTCGCCCATCTTCATTCTTCCCACGATCTCTTTAACCTTAAAAAGAGTATCCTCGAGAGTTTTTTCAATTTCTTCCATGGTCTTATTGGTCTTCAAGCCCTTATATGTTCCAAGTGCCCTTTCGTTTTCGAAATCCTTCACCACGTATCCCTTTCTCGCGGCAATTGCGGTGTCGGGATCCTCTGTTTTCTTCGGTCCCTTGGCAATATGGTATATCATTCCTGCAGGAATATACTTTCCGTTTTCTGCCCGTCCCGTTATTTTCTTGAGTTTTTCAGATTTTGATGAACAGACTGCGCTCATATACAAGGGCATTTGCAATTTATATCCCTTTTGTATTTCCCTGTCGCTGAGATCACGGTCACCTGTTTTATAGTCTACGATCTTTATATAGACGTTACCCTGCTCATCCTTATAGGAGTCAAGACGGTCTATTATTCCTTCAACAAGAACTCTCGTGCCGTCTTCAAGTGTTATATCGGGGCTTTCTACGTCCCCCTGTGCTCCTACCTTTACCTCAAAGCCCACGGGACGGTACGAGGTTTCGGTAAATTCGCCTCTGAGGTCGCGTATAAGATTCCATGAAACTGCCTTTATCCGGCGGAACAAATGACGTATCCTTACGTCGTCCTCCTCGGTACAGCCCGATTCGTTATAAAACTCCTCTGCCACCCTTTCGATAATGCTTTCAGCCTCTTCGTCCGTTATATCCCTGATTCCGCCATCCTTTTCTTCTGCAAGCTTCAGGAATATTTCAAATATCAAGTGGATTATCGTTCCGAAAACGTCGGGAGTAACCAAAGACTCCTTTTCCTCTCTAAGCTTAAGTACATAAGTATAGGCATATGAAAAAGGACAGTGAACGAATTTGTCAAGCCTTGACTGTGATATTTTGATGGTATCACCGTAGATCTCCTCACGGTTGGTATCGCAAAGGTATCCCTTGTCCTCATAAGCACCTTTAGCATTTTCCATATACTCAAGGGCCGAAAGTGAATATCTGCTTGAATTTTTTTCAAGGTCATCTCCCCTTGAATCAGCAAAAAGTGCCTTCAAGGAATGTATAACGCTTGAAGGCTTTTTCTTACCCGATGTGGAATAAGTATACGTAGCTCTTTCAAGTGTTGAAGATGAAAGCGTATAAAAGGAAAATAAAGTATCATAAAATTGCTGTTCGGAATCATCGGCAATATCGTATCCAAGCCCGTCAAGAGTCATACACTCTGCATCTGTAAATATTGTCCCCTCTGAAACCGACGGAAATTCTCCGTCATTCAGTCCCACTATATAAAGTCTGCGGCAGTTTGATATTCTGAGCATACCGATATCACCCGTCAAGACCTCATCCGTGGTGGTGGGTATTTGTCCGATATCATTTTTAGAGATCATGGCTTCAAAAAGAGCAGCAAATATCTCTGCGGATATCTCCATATCTCCGATGACCTTTTCCATAGTTTCAAGACAGCTTACTATACATTTCCATGTGGCAGAATGATACTGCGCTTCCATTCTGTCGCCGCGCACCTTTGCCGCTGTCACTTCTTCCTTGAGCCTTTTCGGCATCTCTGCCTTCAAAAGAAACTCACAAAGAAAGATTGCGCTCTGTTTTACAGTATTTTCCTCTTTAAATGAATCGTGAAGGTCGGAAATGGGAGTGATCAGCTTTTCTCTTATACGATTAAGCTCCCTTAGCCTTTCTTCCGCATCATGCTTCTTATCCGCTCTTCTGCCGTCGGGGTTCATTCCCCAAGGGGACGTCCACTTTTTTCGTCCTTTTATATTCCACATTTTAACGTAGGATTCAAGTGTTACAGATTCCTCCGCGGTCAAAGGGGAAAATCCTGTTCTTGTATATTCTATCAGATCCTCCCACTTATAATCTCCGTTTATCGTACGCATCACGAGGCGTATGCTTCTTATTGCCGACGAGGAATTTATGGAATATCTTCCCGAGGTAAAGCAGGGCACGTTATATTTTTCCGAGCATCCTCTTATGTATCCGAGGTAATCTCCGATATTTCCGGCAGCAATAACACAATCTGCATATCTTCCGCCCTCGTTTTTTACATATTTAAGTATATCTTCAAAAACTGTTTCTATCTCCGATGATCTATCGGTGCATTTAATAATGTTAACGTTTTCATTTGTCAGATTGAGTTTTTCACACTTTTCGGGTGAGAAAAGCTCTTTTTTTATTTTCTGTGTTTCCGCAGTACCAAACTCACCATCTGTGCTCTCACGCATGAGCTCAATGCCGTATTTATCCGCAATACGTCTTAAGGTCCTTGCATACTTTTGGGTTTTTCTGAATATATCTCTTTCCTCACCCTCGCGGTAATTTACACTGACATATACCGCCTCGGCGCTTTTCACTATAAGCTCGAGTACCGAATATTCAAGAGGAGTAAGGCTGTTGAAGTCATCTATATATACACTCTTTCCGTGAAAGAACTCGCCCGCCCCTTCAAGAGCGCAAAGGCGGGATAAGTCCTCCTCGGGATCGTCAAAGCGTTCCCCCAGCATACTCGAATAAGCAGCAAAAACAAGTGACATATCCGAAAGCTTTCGTCCAAGCTTTTCGTCCTCGTCTCTTGCAAGAAGAGCCATTTCCTCCATCATTTTTGTCGTGATTCCGCCTCTGAGTGTCATTTTTCTTGCATCGAGGAGCGCGGACACCGTTCCAATATCACATGGGTCGGTCCTACCGAAATGAGATAAAAAGGGCGCACATGCCCCAAGTGAGCGCCACATGAGCAACATATCCGCACCTTTACCCAAATAATTATAGCACAAGCCTCCCATTTCTCTGAACACACGGTTGGCAAGACGTCTGAAGCTGAGCACCTCAACGGAAAGAGAGTCCCCCGCAGGGATTGTATCGGCTATCCGTCTCTCCGTTACAACAAGGCTTTGCTCGGGGACGATAAAAATTACATTCTTATTCTTTTTTATATCTTCCCTCAGATACTCATACATTCTCGTACTTTTTCCGCTTCCGGGATATCCGTATATAAGCTTCAGCATTTTTTCGTCCCCTTTTTTACCTGCTTTTTAATTTCTCTTAAACGTCGGCATAATTATAATATCTATGCCCGTTTTCAAAAATAAACTGTTTTCTTGCAGCAGAATCATCACCAAGAAGGATATCAAACATTTTTGCGGTTTCCTCCGGTGCTGTGGGCATAACTCTGATAAGACGTCTTGTTGAGGGATTCATCGTCGTTTGCGCCATCATTTCTGCCGAGTTTTCACCAAGACCCTTTGATCTTTGGATTATATATTTCTTGCCCTCAAGTCCTGCAAGGATCTCTTCCTTCTCCCTCTCGTCATATGCATACAAAGACTCGTCCTTGACGATTATTTCGTAAAGAGGCGACTCCGCAATATATACTCTGCCCTCTTTGATAAGCGTGGGCAAAAGAGCATAGAACATTGTGAGGATAAGGGTTCTGATCTGGAATCCGTCCTCGTCGGCATCGGTACAGATTATTATCTTGTTCCATCTCAGAGCATCAAGATTGAAGTTCTGCAGATCCTTCATCTTTTTGTGAGTGATCTCCACTCCGCATCCCACAACACGGAGAAGGTCCATTATGATATCGTTTGCAAATATCTTATCATAGCTGCTCTTTATACAGTTGAGCGTTTTTCCTCTTACGGGAATGATCGCTTGGAATTCACCGTTTCTTGCATGCTTAACCGAGCCAAGCACCGAATCACCCTCAACGATATAAAGCTCTCTTACGGTTTTATCCTTTGAACGGCATCCCACAAATTTTTCAACCTTATAGGACGTGTCCGTCATTTTACTGAGCTTTTTCTTTATCTCAAGAACTTCCTTGCTTACGGTCTCACGGCTTCTTTTATT
>JAZQRT010000083.1:0-1587 GCA_045629725.1 Eubacteriales bacterium
CATTAGAGAAAATGAATTTTTAATAGTATTTATGTGGCTGAAGTATCGGAAGATTTAAAGGAATCGAATGAAAGCGAGGAGTAAAAAAGATGTTAGATATCAAGAACCATAAGTAACCCTTGATTGCGGTGTGTGTATTGCGATCAAGGGTTACTTTTTTATTATATAGGAAATTGCGTATCTTGATGTTGATAAATACTGTAAGCAGCACTCGTATAGAGCGAGTCTTTCCCCTGCGGCGGAGCCGCTTTTAGGATATTTAATTGTCGGCAGCCGAGGAGCTGCTATTTTTTTATTTATTATTTCTCTACGATCAAGGAATCCTCGTCCGTAAGTGGGATAACTTCGAAGCTCCCTTCACCTTTCAAGCTTTCAAAATGCTCACGGCGTTGCTCTGTGAAATGGCATATAAATATGCCTTCATACAGACCAAGTCCTTTATAGTCCGTGATGCCGAAGCGGTTTTCATCGTATTTTTCAACGTGACGTATATCGGCACTTGCAATATGAGCTCCCGCACTGCCTCCGATATATACCGCTCCCTTTTCCACGTATTCCACAATATTTGACTCAAAGCCTGCGTCCCTTATTCTCATAAGAGTTCCAAAGGTATTGCCGCCGCTTATATAAACGGCATCAATATCAAGGTCCTTGTAATTTTCGGGAGCAGAATAGTCAAACACATTGATATTTTCCCGCGAAAAGCCGTAATTTTCAAGTCTTTTCACATACTTGCTTTTTCGTATCGACATTTCAAGTCCCTTTTCATTCGGAAAAAACAATACCCTGCACTCCGAAAGGGGCTTCCCCAAATTGTTTATGATATCCTCCCGTGATCTTTCACCCGAAAAATCACATGATGACAATATAAGCCTCATATCCTTTACCTCTTATATTTTAATTATACCAAGAGCGCTGAGGACCGATGAAACAAGAATTGCCACAAGGCAAACGGGAGCGATATACTTTATTACCATCTCGAAAAGACGGCGGCGTTTAAATGACGAACCCTCAAAAGTAACCTCGTCAACAACAGTCTTTGGCTTTATGATAAATCCAACGAACACACAGGTAATGATGGAAACGATGGGCATGAGTATGCTATTGCTTATAAAATCGAAGAAATCGAGCATTGACATTCCAAGGAGCTTTACGTCGCTCCACGAGCTGAAGCCAAGGCATGACGGTACGCCAAGGATAAGCGAACCGACAAATACAATAATGCAGCTGAGCTTACGGTTCCAATGAAGCTTGTCCTCGATTATTGAAACTACCGTTTCCATAAGGGATATCGCAGAGGTAAGCGCCGCAAAAAACACCATAATGAAGAATACCGCGCCGATAATTCCGCCCGCAGGCATGGAATCAAATACCTTGGGAAGCGTTGAAAACATAAGTCCGGGTCCCTGACCGAGAGCCGACTTGTCACCGCCCGAGAAGGCAAACACCGCAGGAATGATCATAAGTCCTGCAAGGAAGGCGATACCGCCGTCAAAAATTTCGATCTGACCAACGGATTTCTCGATGCTCACGTCCTTTTTCATGTAGGAGCCGAAGGTTATCATAATACCCATGGCAAGGGACATG
>JAZQRT010000084.1:0-13306 GCA_045629725.1 Eubacteriales bacterium
GGTCTTACCAACACCCGGCGCTCCCACAAGACAGATTATCTGGTTTTTGATCTGGGGATTGAGCTGTCTTACCGCGATATATTCAAGTATTCTTTCCTTGACCTTTTCAAGTCCGTAATGGTCGCGGTCAAGCTGAGCAGCGGCGCGGGTAACGTCTGTTTTATCTTCGGTCTTTTTATTCCACGGAATTTCAAGACAGATATCAAGATAGTTGCGAAGAACCGTGGATTCTGCGGAGCTGTAGGGAGTTTTGGAAAGCTTAGTCACTTCCTTCAAGAGCTTTTCCTCAACGTGCTCGGGATAGTGGGCTTTCAGTATCCTCTGTCCGTATTCTACGGTTTCGTCGTCCTCATATCCGTCGCCGCCCATAGCAAAGGGCGCTGAGGGAGAGGGTGAGGAGATCTCGCCAAGCTCCTCCTTGATGACCTTTAACTGCTCCTTGAGGTAATATTCGCGCTGATTGGTTTCGATCTTTGCTCTGACCTTTTTGTGGATATCCATCTCGTTGTAGAGGAATTCAAGCTCCTCCAGCATGATTTCGGTAAGAAGCGCAAGTCTTTTGATGACGTTACATTCCTCAAGTATCTTCTGCTTGTGAAGGTATACCACAAAGGCGGAAAACGCCATTTTGTCTATCATCACGGAAACGTTCTCCTCAGCAAGGACGTCCTCTTTAACGTTCTTGGGAAAGTGGGGAATGATCTTTGTCATTTCCTTGTAGTATCTTCTTGCAGCGGCAACGCTTACCTCGTCCTTGACCTTAAGGGCGGGATCGGCGTTTGTTTCCTCAAGTATACGCACGTTTACGTTTCCGAGCAGGATCGTGGAATTACCTTCGATCTCCGCTCTTGCTCTTCCCATAAAGGTAACTCTTGCGCCGCCGTTTTCGTTTTCTTCAATTTCGGTAATACTTCCGATACAGCCGACCTTGAAAAATTCATTGGCAGAGGGGAAGGTGAGCTCTGTCATTTCCTTTTGGGTAACGATGAATATCTCAACGCCTCTTTCCTTTGCCTTACGGCACATCTGCAGGGAATCTTGATCGTTTACGTCAAAGCTTGTGGTCATGTTCGGAAAAATGACCATTCCCTTCAGCTTCAAGCAGGGGATATTACTTGTACCCGATGTGAGCTCTGTATATTCATCTATTTCTGCCACCGAAAACAATTTTCCGAATTGTTCAAGTGTCAGTGTGTTTTTCTTATTGTTTGCCATGGTGCCTCCGTTTTTTAAAAGCCTGATTGCTTTTATGCCTCAAATAAAATACTGCCGTCCCGATCGCGTTCAAATTGAGGCTTTTGATGAGTTGTGAAATGATTTTTTTGAATCGCTCTTTCATGCGTACAGTACCTTCATTATAGTATAACATACTTTTATTGTTTTTTCAAATGTTTTTTACACTTTTTTTCTAAATTTATTATAAATTTTTATCAAGAGAGAAAAATAATTTATTTTCCCTTTTCTCTCAAGATCCTCGTTTTTTGCTCCTTTTTGCGGATAATCTGCTATTATACGCAAAAAACGTTTAAAGGCAGGTTATACACAGGCTTTTACACAAGTTTTGAACTTTTGAACAGGACTTTCGCACAGGTGTAATTGTCAATTCGGCAAATCGTGGGTAAATCTGTGCACATTCATCGTTCTCAGAACGTCTGCCTTTACATCAATTCGGGCACGGCACAAATAATATTCAACCTTAATGGAGATCCCTCGGCTTTGCCTCGCCCTACGGGTTCGACTGCGTCTGCCCGTGTCAAGTGAGCGGAGCGACAGCGAAGTCGAACTGCATAGCAGTGCCGAGCAAAGCGAAGGGAGAATCTCGGGCAGACTTCGCTCAGAATGATACATTGGGGTACAAATAAAACCAATATAAAAATCCTTTTATTAAAGTTTTTGAAGGGTTCGGGAAACTTTTTACAAAAAGTTTCATGAGAAAAGAAGTTTTTTGGTCCTACCTTTTTTACAAAAAAGGTAGGCATCAACGTTGTAAAGCGCGTGTAACGTTGATGCCCCCTGTTTTTTAATTTATAGGAAATTACTCTGCTTTAGGTTTAAATAATTAAACAGAGGCGCACTCGTGCGAAGTACGGCTTTTCCCTGCGGTCGTGGACCGTCTTTTAATTATGTGGGAATTTAAGCCCCTAAAAGGTGCACGATCAGAGCTGTTATTAAAGAGGAAACGGCGGAGGAGATAACGTACCCGATAAGACTGTTCCAACGGTCACGGGGGAGCTTTTCAAGCTCCCCGATCTTCAGATCCACAGAGCCGAGCTTTTCGAGCATTCCCTTTTGCTCGCTTGCAAGGACCTCCACGGAGATTGCAAGACGTCTGAGTGCCTCTGTATCGTGCTCCAGCCTGTCGATCCTGTGAGAATTCGACCTTGCTCTTGAATCAACCTCGGAAAGACTTTTTATCAGATTTTCCGTTGTCATTTTTTCATAAGCAGCTCCTCAAGAGTGTTGATCCTCTCTCTCCAAGCGGCGCGTTTGGCTCTTGCTTCGGCATAATCCTCGGCAGGGAGTATTCCCTCGGCAAATTTTATAGCCATATAATCCGTATCCGCAAGGTATTTCTTAAGCTCCATGATCTCGCATTTTGCGTCGAAGCGGAGTATTCCCGCCTCCATTTCCTTTGTGGTTTCCACCATTTTACCGTTTTTTAAATATCTCATGCCTTCACCCCGTATATATCAATTACGCTACCTGCGCCGAAATATGCCTTGGCGGTTGAGGTAAATACTCCAAGAGACCTGAATCCGCGGCTGTCCTCGGGAACGTCCGTTAAGGTATGGTTAAGAGGTGATTTCATACCGTCGATTATTACCATCTTTCCGCCGTCCTTAAGCCCTTCCTCTATGATCTTGACTTCATAATAAGCTCCCCAATACTGCACCAAAGAGGAGCTCAAGGCACCGTTGGAGCAAATATTATATTCCGCATTCTCCTCAAATACGATATCGGGCAGGAGAGTTCCGAGGACGTATACCGTTCCCGCGCTTACCGTGGTAAGAGATGAGGGAGCATTTCTGCCGAACATGGCGAATTTTTTAAGCTCAAAGGGGTTTCCATCGGCGTCCGTATTTATCATGGCAAATCGTCCGTCCTCAGTAAAGGTGATGGTGTTTACGTATTCCCACTTATCACCACCCGCGGACATTTTGGTCAGCTCATGCTCCACAAGTGCTTTCCAAAGCTCCATCAAGCCCCCACCTCTCTCCATTCACCCGAGGAAACAAGTATTCTGAGTCTGGATCTTCCGTTCTCGGGCTCAAGAACGTATGCTAAAGAGCCCGTGGCGCATTTTGTCTCGTTTTTAGCGTCAGCTTGTGTAGGGAGCGCCAAAACGTCGGCTTCACTCTCGCAGAAAAATTCCATTCTGAAAAGGGAGTCCGAGGAGTCGGATTTTTCTTTCAAAATTCTTTTTATCATTTTTTCTCCTTTACATTTTATGTTTTTGTTCTTACATAATGCTTCCCGTAGTCGCTCCATGCGCGCTCAAAGCAAGTGCACAGATAGTTGTATCTGTCGTATTCTCCAAGATAAAGATATATCATGGTCTGTAAATACAGGGGATATATGACAGAATAGGGATCGGCTACAGAAAGCTCTGTGAGGTCATCATCGGGAGTATATTTCTTTTCTGCTTTCTCCAACCTTATCCGAATATAAACAAGCTCCTCGACCCTTGCAAGCCAGAGATACAAAAGCTCTATGGGAACATTATGATCGGGAATCATCATTCCCGCTTCGTTTATTGCTTCTTTTACTTTCATTTGTATTTCTCGGAAAATTCCAAGACCTTTCAAAAAATTACGGAAAGGACCTTATGACAAACGAACGATTTGCCCTCTCCGCAAGAAAATAGTAACACACGGTAAGTAGTAAAGTAAATGACAAAACTCCACTTTTTTAAAAATAATTAAACCGAATCATACGCCCGCGTTTTTGGCGGGCCATGGGTTAATCCCCGCGCGGTGCTTGTTCTCGGGAGGACAGTGCCCCTCCTCTACCGCACATTCGGGCATGGCACTAACAGACCCAAATGTCTGTAGGGGCGCCAGCCTTCGTCCGCCAAAACACGAACAAATCGACAAACCGTTGGGAATTTTGCAGTGTTCGCACCCTTGTTGATTCGGCAAATCGGGGCTTGAAAAACCAAAAAAATTATGGTATACTTAGTAAAATACGATTTTGGAGTAATTAAAATGAAAATTGACGTTAAAATAAAAAAACTGAAGGAAAACGCCATTACCCCTACAAAGGGCTCCGAGGACTCTGCGGGGGCTGACCTTTACGCACTTTTGGATAAGGATATAACTCTTGCGCCCTCCGAGACCTTTATGGTCCCCACGGGACTTGCTCTTGAGCTGCCAAAGGGGACAGTTGGGCTTATTTACGCTCGCAGCGGTATTGCAACAAAGCGCGGACTTGCTCCTGCAAACAAGGTGGGCGTTATCGACAACGATTATCGCGGCGAGGTCATGGTGGCTCTGCACAATCACTCGGATAAGCCACAGACGATAACAAACGGTGAAAGAATCGCTCAGCTTGTTGTTATGCCATACTACTCGGTAAGCTTCATTGAAAGCACAGCGCTTTCCGAAACGGACAGGGGCGAGGGTGGATTCGGTTCAACGGGCAGGAAATAAAAATGACAGATCATAAATTTCAAGCACCCTCCAAGGGTGAATGCGCCGTTTTTTTCGACCTTGACGGCACACTTCTTTCAAGTGACGGAAAAATATCTCCCAATGTTCGCCGCGAGATAGAAAGAGTTAAGGCGCTTGGGCACAAGATATTTATAAACACAGGCAGATCAAAGGCGCATCTGCCCTCGGGTATTGCCGATGATCCCCTCTTTGACGGACTTATCTGCGGCTCGGCATATATCGAAAAGGACGGCCGTATCCTTATGAACAAAACGCTTTCCCGAGCGGCAAAAGAGGATATCCTGCGCTTTGCGGACAAAACGGGTGTTCCGATAATATTTGAGGGTGTGAAAAAGGACTATTTATATCTTTTTGAGAAAACTCCAAATAATCTCTGCATCGGTATTGACATATCAAGGGAAGACTTCCTCAGGGAGAGCGAGGAGGTTACAAAAATGACCTTCTGCCGTGTAATTACGGATATCGACACCTCGGACATCACTACTCTCAGAGTTATAAAATTCCGCACTTACGGCGAAGGAATAATTCACGGCTGTGACAAGGCAAGGGCTATGGGTATACTTCTTGCCGAGCTTGGTATACCAAAGGACAGGATCATATCCTTTGGTGACAGCGAAAACGACGTTGAGATGCTGAAGGCTTCGGGAATTGCCGTGGTCATGCCCCACGGTGCCGAAAAGGCAAAGGAAGTTTCCCACCTGATCATGCCCATTGACGAGGCTCTCAAGCTTATTTTCCCCGAAAATTGAAAGGAAAACTATGAAAAAAGCAATTATCGCTATGAGCGGAGGCGTGGATTCCAGCGTTGCCGCTCTTTTAACAAAAAACGCAGGATATACCTGCGGGGGCGTGATGATGAGATTTTCCATCTGTCCGAGGGACGACTCAGATGATGCCCGTGCCGTGGCTGAACGCCTTGGAATGCCCTTTCACCTTTTTGACCTGTCGGAGGAATTTGAGGATAAGGTGGTTAAGAAATTTATATCGGAATACGAGCGCGGAGCAACGCCCAATCCCTGTATTGAGTGCAACCGCCACTTGAAGTTTGAGGAATTGTTCCGACGCGCCATGCCCCTTGGCTACGATACTTTGGTGACGGGTCACTATGCGCGAATAAAATATGACGAGGGAAGCGGCAGGTATCTTCTGAAAAAGGGTGTCTTTACCCCAAAGGATCAAAGCTACGTTCTTTACAACATGACTCAGACTCAGCTTGCCCGTACCCTTTTCCCCATCGGTGAGCTTACCAAGGAGGAAACAAGGCACATCGCCGAGGCAAACGGATTTATAACCTCATCTAAGCCCGACAGTCAGGATATATGCTTTATACCGGATGGAGATTATGCCGCCTTTATTGAGTCCTATACAGGAAAAAAATATGCCCCCGGCGACTTTACCGATACCGACGGCAGAGTGCTTGGAACACATAAGGGTATTATAAATTATACGGTAGGTCAAAGAAAGGGGCTAGGTCTTGCCCTGCCCGCTCCAATGTACGTTGTAGAAAAGGATATGAAGGAAAACCGCGTGGTGCTCGGATTTTCCGAGGATCTTTTCAAAAAGAGCATCAAGGTCAATGACCTTAACTGGATAGCCTTTGAAACGCCCAAGGAGTCCTTCCGCGCCCTTGTAAAGATAAGATACAATCAAAAGGAAACGCCCTGCACCGTACACCCCCTTTCCGAAAATGAGGTAACAGTGGAGTTCGACGCGCCCCAGCGCGCACCTGCAAAGGGACAGTCTGCCGTATTTTACGACGGAGATACCGTCCTAGGCGGAGGAATTATCGAGTAACGAATTTTTATATAAAACGTGCTTACCTTTTTTGTAAAAAAGGTAAGCCAAAAAACTTTAATAAAGTGTTTTTATATTTATATTTAATTTGTGCCTCTATCCGTATTCGCAGATAGGGGCACGATTTTTCTTAAAGAATAAAGAACATTGAATAAAGAATAAAGAATAAATACCTGTAGGGGAGGGGGCTCCCCTCCCGAAAACAAACACCGCGCACAATTCCCCCATGATTTGCCGAACCACCAATTACACGGTAGGGGCGACCATCGGTCGTCCGTTAATGTGACTTTTTTGCACTATAACAAATAGATGCACGAATAAAATGAATGATCCTATTCCTTTATAAATTTAAACGGGTTTGTTTTCAGACGACCGATGGTCGCCCCTACAATACAAAAATGTACCCCCATTCGCGACTAACGAACAGAGGCACTTGCTTTTTTATAAAAAGGTAATTCAAACCCTTTGAGGTATTCCTGAATAATTCTTGCGGTAGGTTATAAGGCAGGAAATGAAATGCGCTGCAGCGGTCATTATCCACGAAATGGGGTAGGATATATAAAGCACGGAAATATTATCCGGATACATTGGGCAGACAAATTTCACCCAGAATATTCTGAAGGCGCAAGAGCCCACAAGGGATATTATCATCGGAAGAATGGAATTTCCAATTCCTCTTGAGATTCCGCAGCCAACGTCCATGATTCCGCAAAGGAAGTATGTTATGGCGATAATGGAAAGTCGCAGGATTCCTGCCTCGACCACCGAAGCGTCGCCATGGGCATAAACGCCGAGAAGCGGTCTTCCAACCAGAAGCGCCAAGAGGCCGAATACGAGTCCCACAAGAGTGACAAGACCCGTACAGTAAAGAATGACGGGGCGCACTCTTTCTTTTTTACCCGCACCGAGATTCTGTCCAACGAAGGTCAGCGCAGTATGGTGGAGGGCATTCATTGAGATGTAGATAAAGCTTTCTATGTTTGCAGAAGCGGAGTTACCCTGTATGGTAATATCTCCGAAGCTGTTGACCGTTGACTGTATAAGCACGTTTGAAAGCGCGAAAAGGGAGCCCTGTATACCTGCGGGAAGTCCGATGGAAACAATGAAGCCAAGCTTCTTTTTGTCCACCTTCAAGTTTTTAAAATCAAGGCGGCAGGGACCATCAAGTCGTGTCATATGGCGTACTATCAGGAAAAATGCCGAATACTGTGAGATCGCCGTTGCAATTCCGACACCCACAGCGCCCATTCCGAAGAAGAACACCATGATAAAGTTCAGCACAACGTTGACAAGACCCGAGATGGCAAGGAAGGTAAGCGGACGCTTAGTGTCCCCCGAGGAGCGGAGTATCGCGGCAAGGTAATTGTAGATCACGTTTGCGGGTGCACCTATGAAATAAGCGCGCATATAGGGCACCGCCTCCTCAAGAAGGGCGGGGGTCGTTCCCATCAAGGTCAAAAAGAACTCTGCAAAAACAAATCCGAAAACGGCAAGGATAAGTCCGCATATGCCCGAAAACACAAAGGACGTTCCAACGACCTTTTCAACCTCACCGAACTTTTTTGCACCGTAATCTCTTGCAACGCATACCGCCGCACCAACGGAAAGTCCGATAAAGGTGTTAACGATAAGACCGATAAGGGATGCACAGGCACCCACGGCGCCCATGGCAACGCTGCTGGAGAACAATCCAACAACTATCATGTCGGTTGCGTTATAAAGAGTCTGTAAAAGCCCCGTAAGCATGAGGGGAATGGTGAAGGATATTATCTTTGGTAAAAGAGCTCCTTCGGTTAAATCACCGCTTGAGGCGGTTTTTTTTATTTTATTTTCTTTTTTTAGTTCTGCATCCATTTGATTCATCCAAAAGATATATCTTTATTGTTATTTTATTGTATGGACTGAAGAGGTGAGTCCTGTGTTACCTTCTCGCTTTTGCTCCATCTTCCGTTAGGATTAAGAACAAGACGGCAAAAGCCTTGGTGGGGCATATCCTTGATATAATAATTTCCGTAATCATCAAGGGCGATAGTTATGAATCCTCCGAGAGTATAGGTCTTACAGGTGACGGAGCGTATCTGTGTATCCGTGCTCTCCGTGGCTGATACACCGTTTCCCGCTATAGCTGCTGTGATGGATGAGATATCCCATTCAATGCTATTTTCAAGGGGAGTGGTTTCCGTTATGATACCCTCCTCCGAGATCTTGATGGTATAATAGATATCGGACTCCTTTTGAGGTCTGCCGTAAAGCTCCCTCGTTTCGTAGCATCTTGAAAGATCCCGGATGGCGCTGAGCTCAGCGTTGTGCTTAAAGCTCATGCTTCCGTCGGCATTTTTTGAGCCGAGATAGCACACCCTTGTACCATCGGTCTTTTTATAGGAAAAATCGGGGATAACGTCAAAATTAAGGTCCATAAAGGACACGCTGAGTAGAAAAAGAGCCTTTTCCTCATCGGAGATCTTTTCTCCCTCAAAGGTATAAAATACATCGGCGTCGGTTTTGTATACCACTATCCTCTCCTCCTCGATACCTATTTTATAGCTCTCCTGACCGAAAACAAAGGGTCCGAAGGCTGCCTTGTAAGCGGGATCTTCAGTATCCTCGGGCGTGGGAGTTGGAGTTGGAGTGGGTGCGATAGAGGTCTCGGGGCTTTCCTGTGTGTCCTCCGGCGTCGCAGGAAGAGTCGGCAGGGGAGTCCTGTATGGTGTTACAGAGGGACTGTCCGGTGCCGAGGCGGGTGAACAAGAGGAAAAAAACGCCGTGATGATGAGCAAAAGAGCTGTCAAAATTCTCTGCTTTTTCATTTCTTTATACTTGGTTCCTCCTCAAATTCAGGTATCGGTGTATTGATGGGAAGCTCAACGAGCTCCGGATTTTCAAATATCTTTTTTATCAATTTTATGCTGTTTGCAAAGTAAAAGCCGTCCGCAAGGCGTTCGTCAACGGTAAAGCTGATCTCAAGGGAATCCCGCATTTCATAGCTTCCGTCAGCGTTAAAGAAGGGACGGAGCTTTTTCTCGTTTATCACAACGAAAAAGGAGTTCGTTCCCCAGTTGCTCAGATGATGATAGTTGGCGCTCATTTTTATACTGCCCAAATTGGATATAAAGACCGAGCTGTATTGGGGGTCGCCCTTTCTGAGAAATTCGGGATACCATCCGTGATATTCAAGGAATCTGAGCGTTCTGACAATGAGCTTCACGAGAAACCTCGGCAGGCTTGCCACAAAGTCCATATCGTCGGAGATGCCCTCTTGATTTCCCTCGCGTCTTACGTAGTATACGAACTTTTTGACCTTTTCGTATACCTGCTCGATGGGGGGGACCTCAGAGTCACGATCAACCTTAACGACTGCCAGTGATTCACCGCCGTCCAGCGCAAACTTTCTTTTTACAACAAAGGCAAAGGAAAGGTCGCGTCGTTCATACATTCTGTGTCCCGAAATAAAATAATTCATTTTCGGACGGAAGGTCATGACCTTTGAAAGCGCGGCAATAAAGAAGTGAAAGAAGGTATATTTAAACTCGGGATTGCCTTCGTTCTTTTTTGCAATATACTCATTCACCCTTGTAAGGTCAAAGACCTCGGCTAAAAACGCCTCGTTGCTTGTCCTGTCGGGCATGATATGAGGCATGAGGACGTGCATGGAATCAAGACCGCGAACAAGGTAACCGTCCTTGCGGTCACCAAAACGCAGAGGTCGGTTTTCGTATTTGCCATATTGTACTTTTGCGTTTTTCTTCGACATTGGTTTTATCATCCTCTCAGTATATTTTATGTACCGTAGTTTTATTTATTCCTTGTGGGATATCATGGCGTTGTAGACCTCGCTTTTGGGTATATCCCGCTGTTTTGCAACTGACTTTATTGCATCGGATTTTGTCATTCCTTCATTTTCCATCATATATTCAACGTGCTCTTTAAGCGTCATACTCGACCAATACTGTTCGAGATGCTCTTTTTTTGCTCCCTCGATGACAAGGACGTATTCGCCTCTTGGCGCATTTTCACTGTAATAGACAAGCGCCTTTCCGATGGTAGTTCTCATAACGTCCTCGTTGAGCTTTGTAAGCTCTCTGCAAAGAGAGATGCGGCGGTCGCCGAAATATTCAAGAAGATCGGAAAGAGTCTTTTGAAGCTTGTGGGGCGCTTCATATATAATAAGAGTACGTGTTTCCCTTGAAAGCTCCGTAAGGCGTTCCCGTCTTTCGCTTTTTGAACCTGAGATGAAGCCCTCAAAGGCAAATCTTGAGGTGGAAAGCCCCGACAAAATAAGAGCGCAGATAACGGCAGCAGAGCCCGGCACCGCCGTCACCTTTACGCCTTGCTCGGCACAAAGGGCAACAAGATCCTCGCCGGGGTCGGAAATGGCAGGCGTTCCCGCATCGGAAACAAGAGCCGCCGACTCGCCGTTTTTAAGCCTTTCAACTATCGCCATGCCCCGTTCTCTTTTGTTGTGCTCAAAATAACTGACAAGGGGCTTTTTTTCTATTCCCAAATGGGAAAGGAGCATTCCTGTATTTCTTGTGTCCTCCGCAGCAATAAAATCCACCTCAGAAAGGACCTTACAGGCTCTGGGGGATATATCGGAAAGGTTGCCGATGGGCGTTGCAACGAGATAAAGCACACCCTTTTCCACCTTATTTTTTTCGGGCGCACCCGAGGTTTCGTCAAACTTTTTTATATAGCTCATTGAATTCACCCTTTTGCATTATATAATCGTATTGCGGGGAGTCTGCACCATCCTTTTTTATAAAAAGGGGCGGAGTTACGATCATTCCCGCCTTGCCTCCCTTTTTACCCTTGCAGAGTATGAGGCAGGGACGGTGCTCCGCGGTGGGATAAACAAGGGTAAGAGCCTTTGGCTCAATACCGCTTTTTTTCATGGCGTCAAAAAGCTCTGCCATGCGCTCGGGAGGGTATACAACGTAAAAGTCCCCGCCGTATTTAAGAAGCCTTGCTCCCGCCTTGCAAAAATCTCCGATATCTCCGCAGACCTCATGCCGTGCCACCGTCTTTTCCGTATACTCGTTAAGCTTGCCGCTTCCCGCCTTCATGTAGGGGGGATTTGAAAACACGATATCCACCTCTCCCGAGGAGTCGGCGGGTACTGCATTTCTGATATCCGATGGAATAACGGTTATCCCATCCGCCATTCCGTTTATCTCGGCATTTCTTTTTATAAGATCGGCAAAGGCTTCCTGTATCTCCCAAACGTATATCTTTTTTGCCTTTTTCCTTGAAAGCAGTAAAAGGGAGATTATCCCCGTTCCGCCTCCAAGCTCGGCGCAGATCTTACCCTCGTTTCCGTCGATATACCCTGCAAGAAGGAGGGCGTCCGTGCCGAAGGTAAGTCCGTTTTTTCTTTGTATGAGCTTCACACCGTCATTGACGGTATCAAGCCTTTCCTCACCGGTAATAAGGTTCTCCATTTTAAGCCCTTGATTTACAAACGTCTATCCACTCAGCCTCGGGAAGAATCTTTTCAAGCTCCTCGGGGGTAAGTCTTACGGCACTGCCCGCGTTACCTGCGGCGGGATATACCGTATCGTATTCCTTAAGTGAAACGTCAAGAAAGATCCTTACGCCCTCGTTGACACCGAAGGGGCATACGCCTCCAACCTCGTGTCCCACAAGATTTGCCGCCTCCTCAAAGGATAACATGGTCGCCTTTTGGGAAAAACGTGCCTTGTATTTGGGATTGTCTATCTTGCGGTCACCTGCCATAACGATGAGCGCACAGCCCTCCTTCTGTGAAAAGGAAAGCGTCTTTGCAATATGACATTCCTCGCATCCGATCGCGGCTGCCGCCTCGGGCACCGTTGCGGTGGAAATATCAAAAAGTTTGATTCTGTCGGCATATCCTGCCTTTTCAAGATACGCCGTTGCTTTTTCAAGTGACATAAAATACCTCTTTATCTGTATACGATCATATTGTATTATTTTTAAATTTGTATTAACTCTACCGTTTTCACGGAAGATCATAGATCAAAGTTTGTTTGTCTTTGCAAACAAAAAAATTAGGGCAGACCTCTTTTGAAAAGGTCCGCCCAAGTCCGATTTACGTCGGAGAAGAGTTTTTTAAAGCCGATTATTCAGCCTTAGGTGCACCAACAGGGCAAACGCCTTCGCAAGCGCCGCATTCAAGACACTCATCAGCATTGATAACGTACTTTCCGTCTTTCTCAGAAATAGCACCAACAGGGCACTCGCCTGCACAAGCACCGCATCCGATGCACTCGTCAGCATTGATAATGTAAGCCATCTGTGTATCCTCCGTAATAATAATTTATTTCAGTAGTATCATAACACAGATTTTAAAAAAAATCAATCGTTTTTCACAATTATTTTTAATTTTATATGTTTCTCCCTTGTGCTTTTTCAAGACATCGGAAAAATAATGAAGCGCAAGGACAAGCTTCGCCTTGAAAATATTCCTCAATCCCCGATAAATGACAAGAAATATGCCAAAGCCTCCTCCGGCGAAAGCTCTCCGATCTGTGAGGTAAGCACGTGCGGATGCTGATAGGTCTCCACATAAAGACGAAAAGCAATCCTCTCCATATCAAAAAGCTCCATGATCTCGAAATTCCATCCATGGGCATCTGCAAGTCGGCGGAAAATGAACAATTCTGCCGAGGCTTCGAATTCCTTTATGATATGCTCCACCTTATTTTTCGGAGCTACGATGCCTTCAAAAACAGCCGCCTTGCCTCTTTGGGTAAGTATGACCTCAAGGGATCCGCCGCCATAAAAGGCAAGTCTTGAGGATATGAGCAAAAAACACGCTATCAAAAACTCCGAGGACTCGATATAGCTGATACCGGCATACGGGAAAT
>JAZQRT010000085.1:0-8120 GCA_045629725.1 Eubacteriales bacterium
GAATTAACGAGACACTTATTTAACTTCTCAGTTCTTTTTGTACTCTCATTTCCTATTTGTTGTTCAATTTTCAAGGACCGCTTCGTGCTCGGCTTCACCCGAGCGCCTAAATAATATATCACATCTTTTTCTGTTTGTCAATACCTTTTTGCAAAATTTTTTAAGTTTTTTTGGAGTTTTTTCATTTTCCTAAGTTTATGCTATTTTTCTATGTATCTTCAAGTTTTACACGAAATAAACTGCATACTTTATACAATTTTAAAGTTTGCAGTTTTTTAAGATTTTTCTTTTTCAAATTTTTTCTGAAAATTCCATTCGCAATCTGCACAAAAAAACAGGGGTGTTGACTATCACAAACCCCTGTTTTTTTGTTCAATTTGTATACTCGTTTTAAAATCAAAAGGCATCCGAAGCTCTTTCGAATGCCTTTATTTGAGTTGTTAACGCTTTTTTTACAATTTTATTCCACATCAATACCCAAGCATTTTGCATGAATAAGAGCATAGTCAATGGAGTTAACGTATCCATCAGAATTCATATCCGCTGCATAAAAACGAATATCATGTGAATATTCCTCTGCTGAAAGCATTGCAAGGACAATGAGCATGTCTGTCAAGTCTGTTTTTCCATTAGAATCTATGTCGCCCTTTACCACAATGGTATAACTTGCAACGGTACCGCTGATATCATTGATAACAACCTCGTCACCTGTTGATACGACAGTAGACTCACTGAGTATTCCCTCAGAATTTTTCATCGTCGCATATTTTCCCTGATCAAGCAATTCGCGGAGAAGACTTACAGTTGTTCCATTCTCCACACCCGCAATAATGCGTTTTTCCTCATCTATTATATATGATTCAGAAGTTATAAAATCGGGAATTATCTCAAACAAAAGAGTTTCACTGCATTCACCGGGATAGGTTGTCTCAGTTTCCGCATATCTGCAGAAGACCTCATAAACCATACAAGGAGCAAGGTCGGTGAATACGTTGGATTCCTGGAATTCTTCTCCGTCAAGAGAATACTCACATCCGGGTACGGGAACCAAAGTTATTGAACTGCTGTTCTTAAAGAGTATGACAGGAATTTCGGGGATAGCATCCGTTGTGGTCTTATCCGTTCTCTCTTTTGCCGCAGCACTGAGCTTACTTGCATAGGTCATATCAGTTTCACTGTATCTGCAATAAATATAATATTCTCTTGCAGGAAGAAGTCCTGTAAATTCACCTTTGAAGGTTTCCTTATCCTGCCATTCAATTTCCGCAGAAAGGTCCTTGGCTTCGCAGATAGCGTATTCACAGTCTGAGTTATACTGTATTGTAATGGTAGTATCGCTGAGTCCGAGAATTGTGGGAGCTTCAGGAGCATCGACAATGGATTTCAACGTAGTAACCACAAGACCTGCACTCGGCATCTTTACGTCCTTATCTCTTTGGAAGAAAACGTAGTTCGTGCCGGGAGTGAGACCTGTAAACACAGGGCTTTCCTGCCATACGCTACCGTCCATGCTGTATTCATGTTCTGCGATCGCCACAAGCTTTACAGTTCTGTCGCCGACTGCACCGTCAAGGGTGGGTCTTTGAGCTGCCACCTGTTCCTTCAAGGTCCTTACTATAAGCTTATCACTTTTAGGGCTGGCATATGTAGTAGTTGTCTCTGCCCATCTGCAGTAGAAGGTATACTCCGTATTAAACTCAAGGTTTGTGAAAAGATTTGAGTCTTGCCAGTTCTTTCCATCCTTAGAATATTCGTAGCCGTACACATACTCAAGAAGAATGTAACTGTCCATTATCTGAGCCTTTTCCGCATCCAAAGCCGCAGGCGCTGCCTTGTCTTCCTTCTTTATTGTTTCTCCCTCTGCATCAACAATAAAAGGAGCGATGAACACGGAATTGCATCCGTCCCCGTCTGCAGCAGTAATGATGAGCTTGTACTCACCAAGATTAAGTGAGCCGAATCTGAGCTTATAATTGATATCGCTCGTAGCAATATCAACAGTTTGAGCATTTGGTTCAAGGGTTGCAGACTGCAACGTCTTTCCTGCGGAGTTTACAATATATCCGCTGACCTTTGTTATTTCATCCTTTTCTGAAATTATTCTTCCTCTTAATGAGAAAGAGAAATAAAGCTTGTTTTTACCGATCGGGTATGAGCTCATGGAAATAGTGAGTGTTTTGGAGTTAGACACCTTGGTAATATCGCCATCTTTGATATAACCATCCCCCGCAAGTCTATACCACTTTTCACCGATGGAGTTTATTTCACTTGAAACGATAGTTACGTTTCCGCTTACGCTTCCAATCTTATTGGATGAAGCATAGGCATCACTATATATTGTCTTTGTTCCGCTGACCTTATAAAGACCGGCGCAGTCAAGAGAGATCGTTCTTTGGAATTTGGTTCCGCAATTAATACAAATGTCGCCGTCTTTCTCTCTGTACTCGTGCTCATCACATATGTCATAGCCCTGATCCCATGCCTCTTCGAATACACTCTTGGGCGCTCTGTAAACAGTTAAAATACTATTCCAGATTCCGCCAAATCTTTCATATGTATAATATGAGATAAGAACTCTGTTGTTTCCGTAATAATTACCCTCAGAATCAAGATAAGAGCTGAAGGCGTTATCGTGTATAACGTAAATTCCCGATTCATCCGCACCCAGGAACACCATACTGTGGTTAACTCCGCCAAGGGTTCTTGCCTGAACGATATCTCCGGGCATAGCCCTTCCCATCAATTCAACGAGAGTTTCGTATGTATATACATCATACTCTCCGATGATCTTCGATCTGTCATTTGACGGAGCGGAAAGTCTTCCCACTCTTTTCAAAGTTCCTGTCTCGTTTCCGAAATAGTTCAGTCCGCTTACAGGATAACCGTATATATAATAGTAGGCATATCTTGCAAACGCAAAGCAGCTATAGCTATCATACTCATCAACGATTCCGATATCCTTAAGCATAGGGTGATATCTGGAAACGTATCTTCCGTTACACTTTGCGCAAACGCTGTTACCGCAGCTTACGTTTCCCGTTGTAGTAAAATAAGGATAATCACTATACGGTAAAAGATCAAAAAGATCCTGAAGCTTTGCGCTGATATAGCTGTTATCTGTAAAGTCATAACCGTGTGCGCCAAGAACCTCGGGAACAGTTACCTTTTGACCGTTAGAAACTATCGCGGCTAAGGATATGATCGACACAACGAGAAGTGCAAGCACAACAACTCTTTTTACGACCCTTTTCTTAGCATTGGGATTTGCAAGTTTTTCCTTGATTTTCTTAAAAATACTTTTTATAACTTCTCACCCTTTTATAAATATTTTTTGCAATATTCGCAACCATTATAATTATAGCAATTTTTTCTTTGTTCTGTCAAGAGTATTTTTTTATATTTAACAATTTATTTAGGATTTTTCCTCATTTTTCCATTAAATTTCGTATTTTTCTAACTTTCTTCAATTATTATAACTCTTTTTACCTAATTGTCATTTCGAATTTTACCGCATAACATGATTATGAAAGGTATCATACCTTTAATATTTATCCGGAGGAAAAACAAAAATGAGCGAAAACAGAAGCTTTTGCAATAATAACGCCGCATCTGCTCTTTACGGCAGAGATAACGTGTGTATAGATACAAAAAGAATTTTAGACAGCTGCCGTGACCGTGATTGTTTTGAGGATACAAAAGTATTCCTTACAGATTTCGGTCAGGAGATAATAGAAAAATCAAGTTCACTCAGAGTTAAGGACACAAAAGTCGTTTGCTCCAATATTATTGTAGACCCCATTCAGTTCAACAAAGGATTTTATCAGATAACAGTCAGACTTTACACCAAGCTCTGTCTTGAAGCATGTATCTGTCTTGGCAAGACACAGGAGATCGAGGGCGTTGCCGTTACAGAAAAAAAGGTCGTTCTCTTTGGAGGCGAAGGAAACGTACGTATTTTCAAAAGCAGTACGGGCGGTGATTTTTGTGCCCCCTGCAATCCGCCCGAGGAAGGCTCAAATTGCCCCGAGGTAGTGGTGGAAACAGTGGATCCCATACCTCTTTCCGTCAAAATAAAGGAGCCCTGCAGCTGTCAACCCTGTTGCTGTTGCTGCAGTGTTCACGAACTCCCCGAGAGCGTTCATTCCTGCATTAACGGTTCTCTTTGTGATTACAGACCAAACGAACGAGAATTACTTGTGAGCCTTGGATTCTTTTCCGTAATTCGTATTGAACGTCCTACACAGCTTGTTGTAAACGCATCCGAATACTGCATTCCGGACAAAGAATGTGTTATGACAGATGAAGAAGATCCCTGCAGAATTTTTTCTAAAATGGCTTTCCCGATTTCCGAATTCTGCCCTTCAACATCTCCCGTAAACGGACAGATCTCTCCCTCGTGTGATTGCAAAAAGTCTAAATACTGAAAAATTCTCACCCAATAAAAATTATACAAAGCGTATCTTCACTAAATAATTTTACTGCTTAGCAGTGTGATTTTCTATAAAACAAAAACCCGACAGGCTATCCTGTCGGGTTTTAAGACAATAGGTCAATCAGAAACTTGTCTTGTCTATTTCGCCTTCATCTTCTTCTCTTTCGAAGCTTGTTGTAATAACATCCTCCTCATCAATGAGAACGATATCGAATTCGGGTGTTTCGTATGCTTTCTTCATTTTATATTCCTCCATTTTCAATCAATCTTTAAAATATGCCGTAGCGGAGTATTCAAGTCCAACAATGCATTTATAATATCAACAGCCTTGCCTGTTTCTATCATGTTAAATGCAACTGCAAGCATCCTCTCAGTCACTTATAAGAGTCTTAACTTTACTTGGCTGAAAAACACCTTATTCTCTCATTTTTAAAAGTCAATTTTAGGGCTATTCGCCTACAGTACAGGATTATAATATCACATTAAAAGTCATTTGTCAATACTATTTTAACTTTTAATTGTAAATTCTGAAACTTCTCTTATATTTTTTACTCAATATATCTTTTTATTTGAATGTTTTCGTATATTTTTCGCACAAGAACACAAAATCAATCATTGATATCACTGCATTTTTAATTAATAAACCCTAAAATTTAAATTTACTTATGTGAATATCAGTATGATTTTATGTTTTCCTTCCTATTTATATATTACATATAATACTGTCAAAAATTCTTCTGTGATGATTATTTTCCAAGACCCCTTGCATATTTTAAAACCTCCTGCAAGGCTATTTCCTTTTTCACTCCGCCAAGTCTCAGCTTATGTGCATATTCAAGTATCTTTGAAAAATCGGAATCCGGCACAAGACCTGCCGCAGTAAGATCACGTCCCATCACATATGGCTCTGCCATAATTATTTTAAACTCCTCAAGCTTTTCCTTAAGCACGGCTCTGATGGGAGCATAATCGACAGGCATACCTCTACCCTCATGATCCGCTTGAGAAAGCAGACAAAGGTCCTCAGGACAATAAGAATCGTCAAATAATTTATTAAAGCTTTTCTGTCGGCTCTCCTGTGCAACAAGCTGATTTGGACGCATGTGCAGCTTTGTCATATTGAGCACATATCTGCGAAGCTCCTTTTCAGAGGTTATACGCTTCAAAAAGCCTTCAACCACGGGAAGCCCCTCGATTTCATGACCAATGGAACGGATAACTCCCTCTGTTTCAACGGTCACAAGAGGCTTTCCGAAATCGTGGCAAAGAGCAGACAACATATAATACAGAGGATATTTTGCCATTAACCGCTGACAGGCAGCTCTATCAAGGACCATCATGGTGTGAGTCCATACATCACCCTCGGGATGATGCTTTGGCGGCTGAGGAACTCCCACAAGCCCTTCAAGCTCCGTGAACCATGGGGACAATTTATTCATACGCCGCAGTGTTTCAAAAAATACTGACGGTGCTTGTGACTGCATGAGTGCCTTTTCCATTTCACCGAATATCCTCTCGGGAGCGAGGGTTGAAATATCAATTTCTCGGCAAAGCTCCACAGTTTCCTTAGCCACGGGAAAACCAAGCCTTGCAGAAAACTGACATGCTCTCAGCACACGAAGGGGGTCCTCGGCAAAGGATTCATCGTTAACGTGCCTTATAATACCATTTTTAAGGTCGCCGAGTCCTCCGAAAAAATCAAGTATCTCCCCTGTTATTACATTCTGCATAAGAGCGTTTATGGTAAAATCACGCCTAAGTGCCGCTTTTTTCTCTCCAAGATTGGGGTCGATATAAATGTCAAAATCTCTGTGTCCGCGCCCCTTACAAGTTTCACTTCTCGGCATGGCAATATCAATATCATAGCCTTTTAAGTTAAATATCCCAAAACTAACCCCAAATTCATTGACGTCACCGAGCTCATGTAAAAGCATTCTGAGCCTTTGAGGTTCAACGCCATGCACCTCGATGTCAATATCCTTGGTTTTATTACCAAGAAGACGATCTCTTACAAATCCGCCGACAAAATAACACCTTCCGCCGTTTTCCGTAACCTTTTTTCCAATGGCAAGTGCCATTTCTTCTCTCGTCATTGCTCCACCCCTTTCCACCGTTATATAACCTTTTGTAGTAATTGTATGTTTTTTATCACCGTTTGTCAAGTTTTATTACGTGAGTTTCCCTGTATTTTCGTAAATTATAAAAGTTTCAGACACTTTGAAGGCAAAAACAAAATCAACAATCCCAAATCAATGTAGGGACAGGGTCCCTACAAATGCAAAAAACATGTGCCTCTATCAGAGATATCCAATAGAGGCACTATTAAAATCAGTAATTAAAACCTTTTTTATTAAAGTTTTTTGGCTTACCTTTTTTACAAAAAGGTAAATTAGGTTTTGTCTTCGAAATCAGCGTTGTAGTATCCGTCGCCGTCGTTGCCCATACCTGTAGGATCTCCGCCCATGTTACCGGGGTTGCCTCCCATGTTGGGGTTGCCCTGCTGAGCGTAAAGCTTCTCGGAAAGCTTGTAGAATGCCTGCTGGAGAGCCTCTGTATCAGCCTTGATAGCGGCAGTATCGCTACCCTTTACTGTTTCGCGGAGCTTGTTGAGAGCCGCCTCAACGTCTGCCTTGTCTGCTGCAGAAACCTTGTCACCAACCTCAGAAAGTGTCTTTTCGCTCTGGAAGATCATCTGGTCAGCGTTGTTCTTGATCTCAACTGCTTCCTTCATTCTCTTATCTTCCTCAGCAAACTTTTCTGCTTCCTTAATTGCGCGGTCGATATCCTCGCTGGACATATTTGTGGAGGATGTAATTGTGATGTGCTGTTCTCTGCCTGTTCCCTTATCCTTTGCAGTTACGTTAACGATACCGTTAGCGTCGATATCGAATGTAACCTCGATCTGAGGAACTCCGCGGGGAGCTGCGGGAATACCGTCAAGGATAAATCTTCCGAGAGTTGTATTACCTGCTGCCATTTCTCTTTCACCCTGAAGAACGTGAACCTCAACCTGTGTCTGGTTGTTAGCCGCAGTTGAGTAGATCTGGCCCTTCTTTACGGGAATTGTTGTGTTTCTTTCAATGAATTTATTGAATACACCGCCAAGTGTCTCGATACCGAGAGAAAGAGGTGTAACGTCAAGAAGAAGTACGTCCTTAACGTCGCCGCCAAGAACTGCGCCCTGTACTGCCGCACCAACTGCTACGCACTCGTCGGGGTTAATGCCCTTGAAGGGTTCCTTGCCCATGAAGCTGCGAACTGCATCCTGTACTGCGGGAATTCTTGTTGAACCGCCAACAAGAAGTACCTTGTCAACGTCTGCGGGACGAAGACCTGCGTCGGAAAGAACTCTCTTTGTGGGAGCCATTGTTCCTTCAACAAGGTCAGATGTAAGCTCGTTGAACTTTGCTCTTGAAAGTGTACCGTCAAAATGCTTGGGGCCTGTTGCATCTGCTGTGATAAAGGGAAGGTTGATGTTTGCGCTCTGCATTCCGGAAAGCTCGATCTTTGCCTTTTCTGCTGCTTCCTTAAGTCTCTGGAGAGCCATCTTATCCTGACGAAGATCAATTCCGGAGTTTTCCTTCTTGAATTCCTCTGCGATCCAGTCAATAATTCTCTTGTCGAAGTCATCACCGCCAAGACGGTTGTTACCTGCAGTTGCAAGAACCTCAAATACACCGTCGGAGAT